>JAUQPW010000097.1:8405-22314 GCA_030550175.1 bacterium | reverse complement strand
GAAATGGAGCCACTTTTGAAAAATCCTATGGAGTTTATTCGAGAAAATTTCGGAGGAGGGAAGTTTAAAGTTAATTTTTATCACGGAACGACCTTCGTCGCGACCCATAATTTTAAACCTCAAGCACCTCCCAAGTGGAAAGAAATGCCGGAACTGGAGCTTGATCTTTAGACCATGACTTTATAGAAGCCCATTTTCATGGATCGGTTATGAAGCCTATTGGACTTAAGAAAGTGGGTTTCTCAACTCGATTCTTAAGATGAGGAATAAACTACCGAAGCAATGGGTTATACTCCGGATAGATCAAGAAAAGCTGGAATCCTTTTCCAAAGAGCTGGGGATTTCTTCGATCTTAGCCTCTATCCTTCTGAATCGAGGCCTCAATACTCTAGAGGCAGCCGGTGATTTTTTAGAGCCTTCTTTAACAAACCTTCATAACCCCTTTCTTATGAAAGATATGGATAAAGCAGTTACCTGCCTCCAACGCGCCCTTCAAGATAAATCGCTCATCATGATCCATGGGGATTATGATGTGGATGGAATTACAGGTACTGCTTTACTGGTACGGGTTTTCCGGGAACTCTATGCAAATTATTCTTACTACATTCCCCAACGCCTCAAAGAAGGATATGGTTTGAGTTGTGAGACCATCAAAAAGGCCAAACAACAAGGAGTCAAAGTGATTATTACAGTAGATTGTGGTATTTCTGCTTGTAAGGAAGTTGAACTGGCCAACGAGTTGGGGATTCAGGTTCTGATTACCGATCATCATCAGGCACCCTCCGTCCTTCCAAAAGCTACTGCCATCTTAAATCCAAGGCAAAAAGAGTGCTTGTATCCCTTTAAATCCCTGGCCGGCGTAGGAATTGCTTATAAACTTTCCGTTGCTTTGATGTCTTCCTTAGGAATTCCACCTTCGGAAGAAATTCCTCCTTATAACTGTTTGGATCTGGTGGCATTGGGGACTATCGCCGATGTAGCCCCCCTGCTGGGCGAGAATCGGATTCTGGTTAAATACGGCTTAAAGCAAATAAGTCAGAGTAAAAAACCCGGGGTCATAGAACTCAAACGGGTTGCCGGACTCGAAGAAGAAGAAATCCAGTCCAGGCATATAGGATACAGCCTGGCTCCCCGGATCAATGCCATCGGGCGACTGGGAAATGCTTCGGAGGCTGTCGAGCTGTTAACGACCGATAATTATCGTCTGGCATTCGAGATAGCTGGTCATCTGGATCGGGCGAATAGAGAGAGACAGGCAGTTGAACAAAACGTATTGGACGAAGCCCTTGCCAGAATTGAAGCTGAACATCATCTGGAGCAGGGAAATATTTTAGTCCTCTCCTCCCCCAATTGGCATCCGGGAGTTATTGGCATAGCTGCTTCTAAAATCGTAGAAGTGTACTACCGTCCAACCGTTTTGATTGCAGAGTTTAATGGGGAGGGTAAAGGATCTGCCCGAAGTATCCCCTCTTTTTCCATTTTTGAGGCAATCCGGGAATGTGCGTGTTTGTTAAAAAATTTTGGCGGTCATACCACCGCCGCCGGTCTGACCATTGAGACCTCGGCAATTAGTTCCTTTCGAGACCAGATTAATAGAATTGGAGCCGGAAAACTCTCCCGAGAAGATCTGATCCCTCAACTCAAAATAGATGCCGAGGTTGATTTAGATTGCATAACCCCTCGACTTATTAAGGAATTAGAAAAGTGTGCTCCCTTTGGATTAGGGAATCCAGAGCCTGTTTTTGTAACCCGTGGTCTGCAGATTATGCGGTTTCCTCAAATTGTCGGGGAAAATCATTTGAAGATGAAAGTGCGGCAGTCTATAAACCAGACTCCGACCGAAGCAATCGGTTTTGGAATGAAAAGTTTACTGGAAAAAGTTTTTCCTTCTTTGCCTCGGATAGATGTTGTATTTAGTCCTCAAATCAACAACCGGAATGGGAAGCCCCGTATCCAACTTCGCCTCAAGGATATTAAATTCTAAGTTCTCTGTTACGGGCTGTTTTTTGTACCCTGGAATAAACCTTTCTAACCATGGACAAAAAACAACCGGCAACGGACAACCAGCACAATAAACCGATGACAAAAATCATTGATCTTCGTAGTGATACCGTTACCAAACCGACTCCCGCCATGCGTCGGGCCATGATCGAAGCCGAAGTGGGGGACGACGTGTTTGGAGAAGACCCTTCTGTAAATGCCTTGCAGCAGAAAGTAGCTAACTTGTTGGGTAAAGAAGCAGCGCTCTTCGTAGCTTCTGGAACCATGGGAAATCAGCTTTGTATTAAAACCCATACCGAACCTGGAACCGAGGTGATCATTGAAGCGGGTGCTCACCCCTTCAACTTTGAAGCCGGGAGCTCTGCAGCCCTGGCCGGCATTCAATTCTATACGATCAAAGGGGATCGGGGAGTCATGGAAGCGGCACAGATTGAAGAAGCTATCCGTCCGACCACGGACCATCACTTTGCTCCCACCCGGTTGATCTGCATCGAAAATACCCACAACCGGGGAGGTGGCAAAATTTATCCCCTGGAGAAGATTATTGAAATCCGAAAGGTAGCCGACCGGCACGGAATTGCCATGCACCTGGACGGAGCTCGCTTGATGAATGCCTGTGTGGCCACCGGTATCAAACCCATAGAATATGCTCAATATTTTGATTCGGTCTCCATCTGCCTATCTAAAGGATTAGGAGCCCCCGTTGGATCGGTCATAGCAGGCTCTGCTAAATTCATCGATAAGGCCCACTGGTATAGAAAAATGTACGGTGGGGGCATGCGTCAGGCCGGTATCCTGGCTGCTGCAGGACTCTACGCCCTGGAACATCATGTAGACCGCCTGGCCGAAGACCATGAAAATGCTAAAATCCTGGCCCGGGGTCTGAGTACCATCAAAGGAATTCGCTTAGATCCCGATTCTGTAGAAACCAACATTGTCATCTTCGATGTGGCCGAGACTGGTAAAACCAGTCGCGAAGTGGCCGGTAAACTTCGAGAGCACGGAGTTTTATTTACCTTCTTTGGAAAATCCTCCATGCGTGGAGTTACACACCTGGATGTAACCCGGAAGGATATAGAAGAGGCTGTGGAGATCGTGAAAAAAGTACTGGAAAGCTAATTCCCACCATCCTTGTCCTACATATGGACCGTTTGGTTATCACCTGAAATGCAAATGAGTAGAAGATGGGGTAGTGAAGGGGTTATGCTACTCAACCTTCATGCCTTTGTCCCTTTAAGTGTAGCCAATGGACCGGGAAAGAGGGCCGTTATCTGGACCCAATTTTGTAGTTTAGGATGTCCGGGTTGTTTTAATCCAGAAACACATTCTGCCACCGGGGGAGAGTGGATATCTATTGCGGAGTTATTTCAGCGCATTGTGGTACTTAAAGATCAGATTGAGGGTATTACCGTCAGCGGTGGCGAACCTCTTCAGCAACGGCCTGCAATTACAGAATTACTACGACGGGTTAAGACCGAGACCTTCCTTTCCGTGATTCTCTTTACGGGCTTTACCTGGGAAGAAATTAAAAAAATGAAAGATCAGAAACCGGAGAAAACGGGATCCGGAGAGCAAAAAAGAATAGGGGAAGGGCCGGAAGTCCTTTCCTATATTGATGTTCTTATCACAGGTCGTTACGAGGCTTCTCAACGTCTTGCCCGTGATTTAAGGGGTTCGGCCAATAAAACAATCCATTTTCTCACAAACCGATATACCATGGCCGATATTCAGTCCGTACCCCACGCTGAGATTATCATTACCCCTGAGGGGAATATGGTAATGAGTGGGATTGATCCCTTATTTTGACCGGTCGGGGATGGAGTTTTTCTATGATTCTGAATAATCGTATTGCCTTAGTAGTGGGCGGTGGAAATGGCCTGGGTCGGGCCATTGCCAAAGTTTATACCCGAGAAGGAGCCATCGTTATCGTAGCCGATCTGGATTATGACGCAGCCGTCGAAACCCTTACACAAATTAATCAGAGTGACAAAGGTCTGGTTTATCAAGTAGACATCTCAGATGCTGAAGCATGTCGGCGACTGGTTCAGACCGTGGTAGACCGATGGGGTCGATTGGATATTTTGGTTAATTGTGCCGCCATTTCCTTGGTTGATCCTATCCTGGAAGTCACCCCTGAACGCTGGGATAAGGTATTTGCCGTGAATGCAAGGGGGGCTTTCTTCTGTATGCAAGCTGCTGCCCGGGTCATGATTCCCCAAAAGTTCGGAAGAATTATTAACATCACAAGTCCTGCTTCCAAATCAGGTTTTCCTTTTTTTACCTCTTATTGCGCAAGTAAAGCGGCGGTCGATAGCATGACTCGATGCGCTGCAGTGGCCTGGGCCCCCTATGGCATTACCGTCAACACCATAGCTCCGGGCCGAATGACCGGCGGTATGGTAGACACCATAGAAAAAGAAATGATGAAGCTGACTGGTAAAACGGAAGAGCAGCTTAAAGCCGAGCGTACCAGGGATCTTCCGATGGGACGGCGGGTAACTCCAGAAGAGGTAGCCGAAGCGGCTGTATGGCTGGCTTCAGATGCTGCAGCCTACGTAACGGCGGAACGGTTTAACTTTTCAGGGGGGATGGAACTTTCTTGAGGTACTTTGAGGAACAGATTCACTCCCTTGTATACCTAAAATCGGCCCCTTGAAATCTGCCGGAGGTAAAACCAGTTTCCTGCTGAAGTCTGCTGTAAACGATCCGGTTCCTTCCTCGTTCATCCTTATAACAAGCCTGTCCTGAGTTCTATCCCGGGGCTCAGGATAGGTTCTCAGAACTCTGTAGAGGCGCCATGTCCGGTCTCTCTATTACTTTTTACGTAATTTAATGCTACTGCTCCATAAGGTAGCCGCATACACGTCAAGCCAAGGATTAGACCTGGGGTCTAAATATCCCCCTTACCCTCCTCAAGGGGCATAGGTACCAGGATAAGAATATTAGCCGCGGTAGGGCAACCTGTTGATGGTTCTTATTCTTATGCGGATGACAGGTTCTTCTTTCCCTCACCCCCGGCCCCTCTCCCACAGCGTGGGAGAGGGGAACCAGTAGATCTCCAGGTCAACTTCCCACAGGAGATTCAATTATGCCTTAACCCGGCGCATATGTCCTTCAAGGGGGGATTTAGAAAGCTACCCGCCAAATTCCCCTCTGGAGGGAGGAAGGGAGGTGTTTAGGTCGAAAATAAGGCTTTTTCCCTTTTTAGCTTGATGCGTAAGGGAGTAGCCGTCCCTTTCAGGCAATATCCTCGAACCTCCTAGGAGGAGGGTTCCTGAAAGCTTAAAAGGAGGTTTGGAAGTTAGCTTTTACTTTTCAGCATGGTCACAAACTCATCAACGGGAATAGCAGGCAGGCTTATGATGTGGACGGTACCCCGTGAACCCAACTCTACAGAGATACGATAGATGGTTTTATTATCTGGAGCTTCTACAATATTAACAAAATCATAGGGACCTAACACCGCGTATTGGCTGATCACTTTGGCCCCCATAGCTTCGAGTTCTTTATTAACCTCCTGGATGCGTTCCGGGTGTTTCTTGACGGTCTCTCTCCCTTCATCGGTGAGGGTACTTAATAAAATATAAGTCGACATATTCTTTACTCCTTTTCAAAATAAATTTTAATGAAGTAGTACTTTGTAAAGTTAATTCTGTGTGATTCCCCCTCATCCCAGGCTCCTCTCCCCAGCGTGGGAGAGGGGAGCCGGTGGATCTCTAGATACCCCTTCTCCCGAAGCTTTGGGAGAGGGGTGTAGGGGTGAGGGCAAAAGGGTTATTCAAATTTAACTTTACAAGGTAGTAGATTAAGGATACCTGAGAGGCCTTGAAAAGGGCTTTCTGATTTCAGATTTTATTCCATATTGAAATCTGCTATGGGAGCCGAAATCCATGAAAGTATCTTTCTATTTTATTTTCTCTCAGGCCGTAAGCCCCAAGGTAAACGTCCCTTCCGGAATTCTGTCGACTCCGAGAACCTCTTTTCCACCTACCTTCAACATTTCTTCAAAGAAAAGCTTAATATTTCGAATGGTTTCTTCATTCCAGTTGGTCATTACACGTGCCCGCCATCGGTCTCGCAGGGCATGAACCACCTCGGGAGTCTCTTCCGGAAGCATTTTCTCATGGAGTTCTTCCCAGATGTCATCGTTTTGTTTCATATAATCTACCGCCTCTGCAAAGGCACGGGCATAAGCTCGAATGGTGTGGGGTTGACGCTGGACAAACTCATCACGGAACGTAAAGATCGAGAAGGGGATCATCTTCTGGACACCCAGGTAAGGGAGGAGGTCGATCATATCCACTACCTGACGGAACTTCCCGGATACCGTGAGATGGGGGATCAATTGCCAGAATTGAAGCCCGGCTTCAACATCTCCGGTTTCCAATCTATAAGTAAGCTTGCTTTTCGATAAAGCTTCTACCACCGTAGCTTCCCTTTGGGGATCAAATCCATATCTTTTAAGGCAGGCTGCACGGGTTATAATCCAGTTTTTATCTACCTTTCGAACCACACCGATTCGTTTCCCCGGCAAATCTTCCAGGCTTTGAATGGAGGAATCCTGACGGGCGACGAGTCCTCCAATGGTTCTTCCATACGGAACCCCTGCAGTGATAGGAATTCCATGGGCACGTTCCCGGGCTACAGAAATCCAATCGATACTGATAATATCGGTAGAACCTTCCTGAAGGGCGACTTCTACCGATTCCAAAGAGCGTTGAACTTCATCCTTTACGTAACGGATATCCAGAAGAAAACCATGCTTGGCATCTAATTCAAGTTTTTTGATTACATACATGACCAACCGGCAGCTCCCCGTGGTCTCAAAGGCTCCTCTCATAACACCATTCGGTCTTTGCGTCTCGGACATAATAGCTTACAACCCCAAAGGCCCAAAGAACACTTTGAAAATTCCACGACCCCGGAAGGCAACGACATAGACATAGAGAGAAGGGAATTAATTCCTGTGATCCTTCATACCTCCGCGTCTCCGTGGCCCCCATGTTGATCCTCTTTATATTCTTTGGGTCTTTAGAGCTAAATAAAATAATTTTATGTTTTGGGTTTAAAACTTAACGCTAGGTCTGAGCCAATTTTCTGAACCTCGACACTGCCCAGCCAACCCTTATCTTGATTTGGATAATCCTCCCGGTAATGGGGTCCTCGACTCTCTTTACGGTAAAGGGCAGATGCGGTAATAGCTTCAGCAACCAGACACATCCCACAGGTAATTTTGTATTGTAACCAGTCTGCTAAATTATCTATTCTACAATCTTCTAAAGCTTTTCTACAAGCCTGAATGTCTGCTCTTGCCTTTTGTAAGGAGGCCTCTGAGCGGACAAAGGAGACATGTTCCCACATACTTTGTCGAAGATGTTGACTGACTTCTTCTACAGATAAAGTTCCCGGCCTCTTTACAAAGCCATTTTCCAAGCGACCCTGTAAATCCGGAATCTCCCTGCGTTTCTGGGCATGCCAAGCAGCCGCCCGACCCGTAATAGTACCCGAGACAAGGGTATGGGCTACAGCGTTTCCGCCAAACCGTTTTGCGCCATGTACGCCCCCGGCGGCTTCACCGACGGCAAAGAGTCCTGAAATATTACTTTCCCCCTGTCTGGTGATTTTAACGCCACCTGCAAACATATTGGCGCGCACTCCGAAAATTAAATAATCCTTTTGAGGATCTACCCCTTGATTTTTTAATGCAGTAAACAAAGCCGGATATCGGGTTTCCCAAATATCTAAAGGAATTGGAGTTGCATCGAGATACACGCCTCCTTGAACCCCGCGGCCTTCCTTGACTTCCAGGTATACGAGTCGGGGCATTTCTTCCCGGAAAGAGTTTTCTTCTCCTTTGGGATTATAGTTCAGGATAAATCTCTCTCCATTAGCATTACGCAGAACTGCTCCATAGGTAAAAAGATCGGGAGGTAAGTTGGTGGGTATGTCCGGAAAGAGCAGGCGGCAGGGGTTAAACTCCACAAACTCCATATCCCGCAGTATAACCCCGGCTTCCAGGGCGAGGCTATAGGAATCTCCGGTAATATCCGGGCTGTTGCTGGTAAAAGCATACAGTTGACCGGCTCCTCCACTGGCCAGAATCACCGCTTTTGCTGCAAAAACGTACGTTTCTCCGATTTGGGTATCTACTCCTACCGCTCCAGCCACTTCCCCATCTTCGACGATCAACCGCAGGATTGTAATCCCATCCATGACCTGAACCCCCATATGATTGGCATATTTTCTCAGAGGTTGTGTTAACGCAGCTCCTCGAACCCGGAACTCGTATCCCGTATAATCCGGTTCCACAGCACTGGGATTAGGTGCATCATCCGGCCTTCCCATGAGGAAACCCCCTTTCTTTTTGTGAATCTTAACACCTATTTGTTCAATGGCCAGAACTTCTTCCCCCGCCCGATTAACAAGATCTTCTACCAGGATGGGATCGTTGAGAAATTTACCGACAAACAGGGTATCTTGAAAATGCAGACGAAAGGCTTCCTCAGGGTCTGTGGGAAGGGTGGCAATCATGGAACAGCCTGAATACATGGTACTTCCACTACGTCCGGCTTCTCCTTTGCTGGCCAGGACAACCTTGTTTGCGAGTTTTTTTGCCTCGATAGCCGCGCGAAGACCCGCTCCTCCACCACCTATGACGAGGACATCGCAGGGTATGGTCTGGTTCATGGTACAGAAGAGTTTTAACCACAAAGAGCCTGAAGGAATATGAAGAAAAACCTCATGTCCTTCAGGCCCTTGGGGATTATGTTTTATTGGAAATGGGGCATGACTTCCCGAGCAAATCGTTCCATGGATTTTACACATCTCTGGTGGTCTACGGTGATAAAGTTTAAAGTACAGAGCAGGTAGCAAAGGTCGATTTTCTCTTGAAGTTCTTTAAGTCTGTTAACACAGTAAGTCGGGTCTCCAAAGATACAAATATTATCGGCCAAGAAATCGAAATCCAGACCTTTTTCTCCGTACTTACGGATAAGAAATTGTTTCAAGTCCGGGGCTTTTTCATCGATGAAGGTCATAAAGGGTTTTTCCATCTCATCCCGGGCCCGGGCCGTAGTGTCGGCTACATAAATAAAACGATTTACGAGCAAATAAACTCCGGATCGGTCATGTCCGGCTTCATCAAACGCTTTCCAGTAGAGTTGCTGGTTATATTGCATTTCTTGGATTCTCTGTGCACCGTTGATAAAAATGGGATACTTTCGTTGGGCAGCAAACTGAATAGATTCTGGGGTATTCGCCACCATAAACACAGGTGGATGGGGTTTTTGAAAAGGTTTGGGAAGGACGGTTACTTCGGGTATTTGATAGTATTTACCCTGGTAAGAAACCTTGGGTTGAGTCCAGGCCTGGAAAATAATATCCAAAGCCTCCTTAAAGCGGTCTCGGGTTTCTTCGAGGGGGGCCTGGAAAACTTGATGGAAAAGTTCATCCAGACCGGCCCGTGTAACCCCAAAGTTGAAACGTCCCTGGCTTAAAATATCCACCGTAGCCACGTCTTCAGCGACGTGAAGAGGGTGATGAAGAGGTAGAATTCGTGCAGCAAGTCCAATCCGAATTCTTTTGGTTCTGGCTGCCAGAAAACCTGCAATAGTTAAAGGAGATGGCCAAAGAAGAGGGCTATGCTGGAAATAGCGCTCTGCCAGCCATACCGCATCAAATCCCAGCTCTTCAGCATATTCCATTTGATCTAAAATATCCAGATAGGTCCCACATTGCGTGCCCATAATGAAGATCCCGAATTTCATATCACTCCCTCCGTGTTTAATAAGGTTAAATTTTTTCTTTAGATTCCAGGAGATCTTTCAGAATAGCCAGCTCCTTTTTAACATTTCCAACCAGAACCTCAAACAACCCAGGGGGAGCCCCTGTTGGTTCAAATTGGGTAAAAATATAAATCACACCATCTCCAGATCTGATAATCCGAGATGGGGAGCAGCCATAATTACCTCCCGTACCAAAATAAAAATCAATAACTCCAAACTCCTTGTTCTGTTTAACAAATAAATCTCGCTCACCACGAGGCGTTTGTACCTTATAAAGGTCGCCTATCTTTTGAGGGGGAGCTTGTGCAAAATCCA
This sequence comes from bacterium, assembly GCA_030550175.1. Classification (GTDB taxonomy): domain Bacteria; phylum Moduliflexota; class Moduliflexia; order Moduliflexales; family JAUQPW01; genus JAUQPW01. The sequence continues at coordinate 12,214 of JAUQPW010000097.1, read as the reverse complement.
CCGTCCAGAGGTGAAGATTCTCCGGATTGGAAATAAAATCCCAAACTTTATCAAACGGTGCATCTATATAAGTACTCAGCGTTTCTGATCGCGGCATAACTTTGTCCATGGGTTGTTGTCCGCTGGAGTAAACTATCCACAACGGACAACGAATTATCAACTAAGAACAGCGGAAGAGTTAATAACCTGCCCGAGGGTTGCCATATTTTTTAAGCTGGCTTCATGTAAAACCGGATTAAATCCGGCCGTACAATCTTCCAGAAGGTAAATGGTATAATCTCTTAAATGGGCATCTCGTACCGTTGATTCTACGGCTCCGTTTGTTCCGACCCCTGCTATAAGCAGGGAAGTAATGTTGAGTTTTTTCAATAAAAATTCCAAACGCGTATTATAAAAAGCACTGAAAGCTACTTTTTCGATTTTATAATCAGGAGGCGGAAGTTCTTCAATGATTTCAAATCCAGGACTTCCAAGTCGAAAACCCTCTTTAGCCAGAAAGGGTCTGACTTTAAGAATTTGGGGAGACAAAAGAGGCTGACCCTCTAAATCCGTTAAAATAAGATACTGAGAAGCGATAACTGGAATCTTTTCCCTTTTACAAACTTTAACAACCTCTTGTAAAGGAGGTATGATTTTTCGAATTTCATTTATCGGGACCCCATTTCGAGCATATGCTCCATCCACTCCACAAAAATCCTTCTGTAGATCTATCATGAGAAGTGCAGCGTTCTTTAACAATGAAAGCATCGATAACCGGAGGACGCAGAGTAAGGAAATCCGGAGTCTAAGGGTCTTTTCCTCCTCTGGCTCCGAATCTCTACCTCTGCAAGCCCTCTCTTTAGCCGGTATGATTTACCTTAACTATCTACTTTTTAAAATGGGGCATGACGTATTTAGCAAACATCTCCATGGACTTGAGGCTCTGCTTAAGATCGATGGTGAAATAGTTAAAGGTACAGAGCAGATATTTTAAATCGATTTCTTTTTGGAGTCGCTGGATTTGTTGGATGCAGTAATCGGGATCCCCAAATATACAGGCTTCTTTGAATAAATTATCAAACGTCAAATCTTCTTCTTCCCGGAAGAAATATTCTTTAATATCCGAAGTGGTGCCCCGACTCAGGAAGGCCATGAAGGGTTCTTCCATTTCTGCTTTGGCCTTTGCCATGGTTTCCGCCACATAGATAAAGCGATTAACGGGGAGTTCTATGCGATCCCGACTGTGGCCTGCGGCTTCCAGCTCTTTCCAGTAAAACTCTTGGGTTTTCTTCACTTCTGGAATCATTTGAGCTGCCGCAATGAAAATAGGAAAGCCTTTCCTGGCGGCCAGACTCAAGCTTTCCGGACCCTTTCCGACCACGAACACCGGAGGATGAGGACGCTGAATGGGCTTAGGGAGGATGGTTACTTCTGGAATTTTATAATACTTACCCTGATAGGAGATACGTTGCTGGGTCCAGGCCTGGAGAATAATATCTAAGCTTTCTTCAAACCTTCCCCGGGTCTCTTCCTGAGGCACTCCAAACCCTTGTTGGTAGAGCTCGTTTTCTCCCACTCTGGCAACTCCAAAATCCAGTCTTCCCCCGCTGATTACATCGACCGTAGCCGCATCCTCAGCGATATGAATGGGATGATCCAGCGGTAAAATACGGCTTCCGACTCCAATGCGGAGCCGACTTGTTTTGGCAGCGATATAAGCCCCGATGATCAGAGGTGATGGCCAGAGATTACGCCCGGCAACGGTATTAAAGTGTCGTTCCCTCAACCAGACGGTATCAAATCCTAATTCTTCACCATATATAGCCTGCCTCAATAGCTCTGCATAATCCGCCGAAGCGGTTCCGGTTACGAAAAATCCAAATTTCATCTTTAATAAGAGGCCAAAGACGGGGGCTTAAGGCTTATAGCTCCTAAGCCTCAAACCTTAAGTCTCAGGCTAAAAAAGAGGTCTTGCTCTGTCTGGGAAGTCTCGGTTCCTGACTTCGATTTTCATCTTTTTAACTTCTTCTACAAACTCGGCCAGGTCTTGTGCGGCTCGATCCAGAATCATTCTACCTTTTTCAGCACTGGCCTTGGAAACTCCCTGATCAACCCGAGAAACCGGTTCGACAAATTCAAAATCATCCATGCCCAAGAAGATATTTTCAGAGCCTTTGAAGTTCACAGCCATACCGGTTCCGGCTCGTTTTGTAAATGCGGGTCCCATCCATTCCGGTGCATGAATCCGATACGATCGATTCATATGTTCCTCATGAAGACCTTTATCACCCATCAGCGCAAGAATCATAGAGGCTTCAAAATCACTGGCCAGTCGATCCGGGGTAGACCCAAGTATTTGTTGGACATTGGGGGTTTCTCGCCCACCGTAAAAGGCTACAAAAGCCCCTGTATGGAATCGAAGCGAAAAAAGCACTTCTTCGGCGTTGGTTACGTTGAAACTGTGGAAAGATACAAAAATGAGCTTGTTAAATCCATGAAAAATAAGGCTTCGACCGATATCCATGAGAACCCGTCGATAGGTCTCGGCAGAGAGCGTGATCGTTCCCGCTCCCTCACCTACTTTTCCCATGTGGTGGGGAGCATACCCGAAGGGCATGAGAGGGGTATACAATACGTCCGCTTTTCGGGCGGCCCATTCTGCAACTGTAAAACTCACAAGCCCATCGGTTCCCAAAGGAGTATAAGGGTTACCGTGTCGCTCACAACTTCCAATGGGAATCAACACCGTATCACAACCCTGAGCCATCTTTTTTTGGATCTCTGCTGAACCTAATTCCTGGATATTTAAAATCTCTTCGTTTCGCTCCTTTTGACTCATAGTCCTCAATCACTCCTCAACAATGATCCTTCATCTCTTTAACCCTGGATGAGGAATCATTGATCATGTCCCGTTATCCCTCCTTCAAGGTTATCCTTACTGCAAAGATAGGGGGAACCTGTCGTCCGGCTCTTCGGTTATCCGACGTGACAAAGCAGGCATACCCCAAGGTATAATATCTGGAAAATTTCCCTTTAATTCAAAAATTTCTTCTTTTAAAATTTTACCCGACTTTACGTCTACCATCTGGGCAGATACGATGGAAATAAGTGTACTAATCTTGACAATCTTACCTACAAGTACACGATCTGCCTTCAGAATCCTTCCGGCTTCTAAAATACATTCATAGCTCCTACACCCAGATCCCTGTACCTTCAGAGATTCAAGGACCTGATCGACTTGGGTTGGATCTATCAGAGCATAATGGACCTTCTTATTTATTTCTGCCCGTAACCGATCGCTCGCTCTTTTCACAACCTCTTGATCGTCAGGAGCACTTGCGTTGGCCAGGCTAAGATCTAGCTTAAGATCCCATACGGCTATCTTAAGCTGGGGTTGCTCCTGGGCAAAAGCCAACTGAGAAATCATTACTGCAAAAAAGATAAGAATTACCATCCTTTTTATCTTCATAATAGTCTTTTTAAAGTAAAGGTTTCACCTCATCTATGGGCAAATTTTGTTTAGTTTATAAGCATAATTTCCCATCCGCTCCTTTTATGGATTGAAACTCCAGCATCTCGTATTCCTCTATGAGGCAAAGGGTTGTCTGTTCCATGGGTATAAATCTTCTCTCAGCTTCTTTTATAGGCAATAACTATACCATCTAAGCAAATTCTCTGGGGGAGGATATGTAAGATATTTAAAGTTGAAGACTTGCAGGAAAGATAGGTTACTTAAAAATTTTTAAATGGGGCATATAACCTGGTTGAAATAAACCATTGGTTGATTTCAACCGATTTTGATACCATGCTTTTGTACCCGATATCGGAGA
>JAUQPW010000097.1:0-8395 GCA_030550175.1 bacterium | reverse complement strand
ATTTACGGGCTGCCTCTGTTACATTACCCCGGGTAATTTCCAGGGCTTTTTCGATAAGTTGTCGCTCAACGTCTTCCAGATTGATGCCGGTACTGGGAAATTCGATCTGAAGTTGATTATCCGGTGTGGTATGGAAGATGGGATACTGATTTTCTAAACCCAGATTAGTCGGCGAAAGGGTGGGCTGATCACTCAACAAAACCGCTCTTTCAATGACATGGGCCAGCTCCCTTACGTTACCGGGCCAGGAATATCGCTTCATGGCTTGAATAGCAGCCTCACTAAAAGACTTGGGTGGGCTGTTGTATTTACGAACAAACTCTTTCAGGAAATGCTCCGCAAGGAGGAGGATATCCTCTCCCCGCTCCCGTAAAGGAGGAAGCTGGATCGTAATAACTTTTAATCGATAGAAAAGGTCTTCTCTAAATTTCCCTTCTTGAACGGCTTTCTCCAGATCTCGATTCGTCGCGGCAATAATCCGAACATTCACCCGGCGATCTCGAACACTTCCGAGTCGACGAACCTGTTTCTGCTCGATGACCTTCAGCAATTTGGCTTGAGCTTGTAAATTAAGTTCTCCAACTTCATTCAAGAAAATGGAGCCTCCATTTGCGGCTTCAAATAATCCTTGCTTGGAAGTTCGTGCATCTGTAAAAGCCCCCTTTTCGTAACCAAAAAGCTCCGATTCAATGAGACTATCGGGAAGAGCCGTACAGTTTATCTCAACAAAAGGCTGGTCGGCAAACGAACTTTTTGCATGGATGACCCGGGCGACCAGATCTTTACCGGTTCCGGTTTCTCCAGAAAGTAAAACCGTTGGAAGATCTGCACTGGAATTGGGATCAAATCGAGAAATTCGTTCGATAAAGGTTTTAATCTGCTGAATAGCCGGACATTCCCCCAGGATTTTTAGCTGACTAAACTGCTCGGCTTCTTTCTGTTGATAGTACGAAAGCTTATGTTTAAGTTGATCCCGCTCCAGAGCCCTGTCGATAATAAGAATCAGCTCATCTTTATCTAGAGGTTTTTGCAGATAATCATAGGCACCCGATTTCATGGCCTCTACAGCCGTTTCGACCGTACTATGTGCGGTAATAATAATAACCAGAATATCCGGATCAATCGCTTTGATCTGGTGTAGGGCTTCTAGTCCGGTCATACCGGGTAATTTCATATCCAGAAGAACTAAATCAGGTCTTTTCTCTCCGATCAGCTTTAGTCCTTCTTCGGCTGTTTCGGCCAGTAAGCACTCGTGACCAATCTTCATCAGCGATCGTGCAATAGATTTTGCCAGGATAGTTTCATCCTCAATAATAATAATCCGTGCCATTTTTAAATTAAAATCAAAAGGCAAAAAGTAAACATAAACTAACAAGCAAGAGACAAAAATTAAAAAATCCTTTATTTTTTATCGCTACTTTTTGCCTTTTAACTTTAATTATCCTCTCTTTTAAGAGGTAATTTAATTTCAGCTACGGTGCCGTGACCTTGCTCACTTGAAAACGTCAGCGTACCTTGATGGTATGCAATGATTTTATGGGCCATAGCCAGGCCTAATCCGATTCCATAACTCTTGGTGGTAAAATACGGGGTACCGATTTTAGCCAATACTTCCGGGGGCATTCCTTTACCTTCATCTGCAACCTGAATGTGGATCCATTCCGTTCCCGAGTTTTCTTGAAGAATTCGAGATTTTATGGTAATCCTTCCTTTAGAGGAAGAAGCCTCGATGGCATTTAGAATAAGTGCCGTAATAACCTGTTCCAGGTAATTGGCATCTACCCATGCCTCAAGCATAGAAGGTTGAAGATCCAATTCGAGGGATAGGTCTTGATCTAAAACCTTCGGTTTAAGTACCGAAACACTATTCTGGATAAGCTGATGAAGATCACATTTAACAAGGTTTAGTTTAAGAGGACGAATATAAGAAAGCAGATGCTGAACCCAGTTTCCTAATTTATCCGTGGCCGAGACAATATCTTCCAATGCTTCTTTAACCCCTTTGTAATCTTGTTCTTTAAGGTCGTCCAAACTGACCTGAGCAGCATATCGTATACCTGCTAAGGGATTACGAATATTATGGGCCACATAGGAAGTCAATTCTCCGATGGCTGCTAAACGCTCTGACTGGATGAGTCGGTTCTGAATTTCATGTAAAGAATAGGCCATTTTATTTATCGACTGGGCCAATCTTCCAAGTTCATCCCGGGATTGAATATCGATTCGGTGATCTAAATTGCCTGTACTGATGATCTCTGTGGATCGACTGATTTGAGCGATGGGTAAGACCAGCCAGCGATGGGTACTCAAGATAAAAACGATCACCTGTGCCAGAACCAGACCAAAAACTAAAATAACCAGGATTTTGGCCAGACTTTCCACAGAAGCAGCGTGTTGAACCAGGCGATTGGCTTCCTTCTCATAATATTTTTTGAGAAGATCTACCAGGCGTTCTTGCTCCTTGAAGGTCCATCTTTCCAGCCGATACTCAAAAGCCCACTTGCTCACATCGGTCGTCTTATCAAACTGCATGAGCATGGTATGAATCCAATCTGCAATTTGCTGGTGAGTTCGCTGGAGATCCTGGGCATAGGTGCGTTCCTCCTCAGTTTTTACATTTCTATCGAGTTCTTTAAACTGCTCTTTAATTTCTTCTTCCAGTCGGCTAAATTCTGCTTCAATGGTTTGGGAATCCTCTCCATCCATAAAAGCAAACAACGTATCTTTAATCTGCCGATAGATGTTACTCCGGAGCTTTTCGGTTCGAAGGCCTTGGTGATAAGCATGGGTAAGCTCATTGGCTGTATGATTCCAGTTCTCTATGGCCCAGATAGCTATTCCTCCAACGAATAGGGTGGAGAGAAACATAATTAAATACGTGATCTGAAATTTAGTTCGGACGTTCATAAAAACAGACCTTTCAAAGGTTTAAAAACTTTAAAAGGTTCCTCTAAACTTCTCTCTCTAACCGGAACCGGGCTATGAAGGAATCATCAGGCTCAAAGGTTTAAAGGTTTTGAAAAATTCAATGTCCTTTATTCACCAAAAAAGACCCTGCGGAAATTTCTGAGCTAGCCATCTATCGATTCCAAGGGTACGACCGGCGCGGGTAAATAGAAAAACCAGCATACAGGTGACCAATAAAACGTGAAAGCCCATTTGTCCCGGACTCATCCAGTGGGTTGCCAGGCCATAGACGATGCTCAAGAATAAACCGACAAAAGCACAAAAAACGGTTAAGAGGCCTAAAGTTAATCCTAAACCAACTCCGGTTTCACCGTAAGCCGTTAAGGTAGCAAAGAGCTTTGCCTGGGGAATGGCCGTATGTTCCAGGAAATTTTTATACCATTCTATGGGATTCTCACTGGCATATCTCTGTAAAAGCTTAGGAAGTCGATTGATATAATCCTCTGAAACAAGGGGGTAGGGTAAACTTAATTTCGTAAAGGCCGATTTAAGAAACCAGATTCCGGTTACAATTCGAATAACAGCCAATCCATAATCAGGATGATACGGCGTTGACTTGGACGGATATTGTAAGCTCATAAACAGTGGAACCGCAGGCAGTAGGCTATAAGGAATAGAAAGTAGAGGAACCTTTTCAGGTTAAGATGATCGGATCTGCTAACCTCCTCACCCGTCTATTTCCACCCACGGCTTACGACTCCTTACCTTTATCTCTTATTTCGGAATTTCTGTAATGATAATCCCCCAGGGAAGTTCCCCCACCGGGATCATGGTTAAGACTTTGTTGGAAGCCGTATCAATAACCGCTACCGAATTGGCTCGACCTACCGTCACATAAAGTTTACTTCCATCAGGGGTCAGCGCAGTCCACCAGGCCCTTCCCCCCTGAACCGGAATCGAAGTTATCTCCTTAAGCGTGGTCCCATCCAAAACCTTAACCTCATCCGATTTACCATGGGCAATATAGATTCTCTTCCCATCGGGAGAAACAGAGATTCCTACCGGTCTTTCCCCCAATTTAACTTTTTCCAGGACTTGATTCTTTTCGGTATCCAGCACATAGAGATCTCCCGAGCGTTCGTTGGAGACATAGGCCCTTTTTCCATCTGGGGAAAAAGCCACCCCCCGTGGATTTTGTCCTACGGGAATTTTTGCAACAACCTTATGCTCTTGGGTAGAGATCACATAGACGTCGTTGGAGCTTTCGTGGGGGACGTAGGCTTTTGCTCCATCGGGATTGATTACTACGGTCTCCGGCTCCAGACCTACGGGGATGTCGGCTAACTGTTTATGACTGGGTAATTCTAAAACCCTGGTAAATCCACCATTTTCACTGACGATATAGAGTTGTTTGCCATCTGGAGTAATGTTCAAACCTTCCGGGTCCTCGGGACCTGGAATGGTTTCGATGACTTTATTAGTAACCGGATCGATAAGGGTCATATCATTGGATTTACCGTTAGACACGTAGATTCTGGTTTTATCCGGTGTAATAGCAATTCCGCGAGGTCTATCCCCGGCCGGTATTTTGGCAATGACTTTATCGGTCGCTATATCGATCACATGAACATCATTAGATTTTTCATTGGTGACGTAGGCCCGAAGCCTGGTTTGTGCAAAACCGATGTCTGACACTACGGAAACGATAAGAAGCACACTGATTAACAAGTAGATAAATCTGAATGGATATTTCATCTTCCCTCCCTTGGTTGGCGTGTTAATAACCCAGGTTCAATAAATGATTTGACAGTTCCAGTTATCAACTTATTCTTTCTTATTTCTATTTACACCTTATTTACAAAAATTTGCAAGGTCTGTTATTCGGGAAAGTTAAAAACTTTAAAAAGCTTTTTATAAAGAAAAGTCGATTGTCAAGAGAAAATCAGATTACAGATATTTTTATTGACAAGCCAGGAAGTTTTTTTATATACATCGTCATTATGTACACCAAATTATATACACCAAAAACTTAGGGGTTCACCCAGCCTATCTAAGATAACCAAAAAGGAGTTGAAGGCATTCGACCAAATTATACATTTTGGGACTTTGGGTTCCAACAGATAAAGTTCAGGGTACATAGCTGGAGATTTTGACTTTTAGCTAGTAAAATGATAAAAAATTTTAGAGCCATTCGTCACTTTTAACAAAGGGAGGTAGAGGTCGTTGGATCTCTAAGTCTCTTGGAGAAAGAAAAAAAGGAGTTTAACATGGCAAACGAACAAAGACCGACGGGAAATATATTACGTGACAATGCGGGGATTATTGCGATTGTAGCCTTGATCATTGCCCTTTTAGGCCTATTTTTCCCAGGGGGCATCGAAAGAAAGGTGGAAAACTCTCCTGCTGTTAAAGAGCTCCGCACCTCGGTAGACCAAAAACTTGCAGAAGTTGAGCAAAAAATAACGGCTTTGCAACAGACAGAAACGGATCAGATAAATCAATTGAACAAAAAACTAGAAGGGCTCAATAAGCTGTCTACGCTCGAGCAGCAAATCGGAAAACTTAAAGAAGAGAATCAAACCTTTCAAACTCGGGTCAACGATAACCTGCTCTACCATACCCAGCAGATTACGGCTCTAGGAACAGCCCAGCGTAATGCCGAAACCAGATTGATTCAGGCTATCGATCAGGTAAAAGCTACGGTTAATAAACGGATAGATCAACTAAATCCCGGAATTGCTCAAAGTAAGAGTTCAGATATTTCCGAATCCCAGGACCGGATCAACGCCAATTTTGTTTATCTTACCAGACAAATCAACGACATATCTAATCTTCAGAAGAACCTGCAGACCGAGATAAAGGATCGCATGGGCCGGGTAGATCAAAGATTGGCTGCCATCGAACAGCAAACTGGGAAACTAAGTCAAGATCTTGCTTCCCAACAAACTCGGGTCGAGGACAATCTGCGCTATCATACCCAGCAAATTAATTCACTGGGAACTGCCCAGAAGGAAGCAGAAGCTCGCCTGGTTAAGGGGTTAGATCAAGCGAAGGCTGCCGTCCAGAAGTTAGAACAAACTCTGGCTCCCCTGAATGCCCGGGTAAAAAGCCTGGCAGAGGCCCAGACCCGTATGGAAGGAAACATTCTCTATCATACCCAACAAATAAGTGGACTCAACGAAGCCCAACGGAAGTTGATGGATCAAGTCAAAGTGACCGTGCAACAACTTGCTCAAAAAATAGATACCCAACTTAAAACTTTCAAAGAGGATATAGCTTCTCAATTCGCTCGGATCAATGAGAATCTTGTTTTCCATACCCAAAAGTTAACCGGCTTAGAAAATAATCAGAAGGATCAATCCGCTCTCATAGGTAAGAACTTAGTGGATATTAAGCAGTTAAAAACAGAGCTGGATAACCAATTGACCCATATAAACAAGAGTTTAAAAGAGACGGGTGAGAATATTATTTTTCATACTCAGAAGATAACCGGTTTAGAAAATAGCCAGAAAAACCAGTTGTCTCTGCTTAATAAGAGTGTAGCAGATATCAAGCAGCAACTTGGAGACTTACGGAAGGAAACCGATACGCGTCTGGCCGAGACCAGCCGGAGTTTAAAAGAAACAACCGATGCAAGTATAGCCGAAATCCATAAGAACCTCCAGCAGGTGGATACCCGTTTGTCGGAAGTTAGCAAGAGTTTAAAAGAAACCATGGATTCCAGCCTGGCCGAAGTCAACAAAGGTTTAAAAGAACTTCGAGATACGGTCAATATACAACTAAAAGACGCAACGGAAAAACTGAATCTGCTCAATCAGCAATTAACCGATTTAAAGGAGGGAACCGATAACCGATTTGCAAAGATAGAAGGGAATGTGAATGCTACCAATGAACAAATCGCCAATGTAAGGGCCGATATGGACGAGCGAGTTACTGAAGTTGACCGAAATTTCCAACAAATCAACCAGGAAGTCAACAGCTTAAAGGAGTTGAGTGCCAATATAAGAACTCAGTTAGGGGATATCGAAGAAGATCTCAACGTGATGAGTCAGAGAATTCGAAATGTTGCGCGGGAAGCTGAAGAAGGGGCCAAATCTCGTTTGGCAGAGTTGGAAAAGGATCTGGATGCCATTAATCGAAAGCTGGCCGATTTTACAGGATTTCAGGATACTATTAAGACCCGCATAGCAGAAATCGGAAGGGACTTAAGTGCCCTCACCCAACGGGTCGATTTAATCAATTACAGTACTGCCAAAAGCGAGCTTAATGCCCTTTTGACTAAAGCCACAGAGAACTTGAGCGCCTTGGATCGTCAGATGGGTCGTATGGAAGAATTTAACGAATTGGCCAAATCTTATTTCGATCGGGTTAACACCAATCTAACCAATTTAAGCCAACAGGTAGCCAGTTTTGCCGAATTTAAGGAAAATACAAAATCTCACCTGTCTAAACTGGATGACAACTTAACCCATTTGAACCAGCAAATTGCAGGTTTTGTAGAGTTTAAAGAGACCGCCAGATCCAAATTGGCCGATGTGGAAGGGAGATTGAGTTCTTTGATCCTTTCCGAAAGGACCTTGATGGAGAGAAGCCCGGTAACAGTACCTGCTCCGAATCGACAGTAGATAGGGGTAATAGGCAGTGAGCAGAAAATAGCCGATCGTATCCAGGAGGTCTTAAAAGGTAACCCATTTTTGAATGGTCCCGTAGGGGCGGGTTTAAACCCACCCCTACTTCCACGAAGAACGATCGTGGAAATCTTAAAGGTTTAATTTCACAAAGGGAGAATTATATTAATAGGTTAAGGATAAAGGGTTCTTGCAAGGGAAACGATCCCCGGCGGCATCCAGATTACTTTGTTACGTGATTCCTTATAGGAAGAGATACTTTATGAAATCCAAATAAGTAGGAAGGCCTGACTTACGGGATCCCCATGGTTTTTCCTGCTTTTACCTTACTGGCTATTATTCTGAAGCCAGAGTTTATACTTTCCTAATCTCCCCCCGTAGTTTCCAGCAGAGATTTTGATAAGTCCCGGAGAGTTTAAGGCAGCCTGTACCCCAGATTGCATGGCTTGTTGAATAACCTCCGGATTCTTACCATTGATAATAATTTCCATTATGGAGTTCACTCCAGGCGGGACCTGAGAGTCTTTAACCTTATCTCGCAGGGTCGGGCAATAGGTATGAAAGGTCGAAGCAACGAGAAAGGGATAGCGGCTGCCAGCTTTAGATCCGGACCAGGTAATTCCTCCGGGAAAGGGGGTGATAACCCCTTCTAGCTGGTGAATAGCAGCCAGAGCTTTCTCTGCAGCCGCTAAAGCAGTGTCTAGGGTTTCTGCCATAAACCACAGGTTCCCTCCCATAACCCCTTCTGCATAACCGAACAGAGCTTCTGTTATAAACTCTCCTCCCATAATGGGAATAACCCAAACCTTTCGCCCGTAAAAATTCGTCTTTCTTTGAAACCCGTCTCCGAAGTAAGCCAG
>JAUQPW010000096.1 GCA_030550175.1 bacterium | reverse complement strand
TCAGGAGAAAAAAGTCTGGTTGCTCTGTTAATCCCGGCGCTGAAGTCTCGTTGAATAAAGTTTGGGTATCCGGAAAACGATCATCGGTCCCGCCGCCTATATCGAATTGTTGAAACCCCGCCCGGATACCGGTACGAAGCCATCGAGAAAACCTGTATCCTACAACGGCATCATAGGAAGTATTCTTGAGCCTGAAGTTCGTCCGATCTTCTTCTCTGGATTGGGGACCGATACCGAAAAAGTCCTCTTGGGGAAAATCCAGGTAACGAAGATCCACGTAATAGAAGGAACCTTGTTGTTTTATCGGAATATCTCCCAACTGGTAGATACGTTCGGAGCGAATAGACTCTATAAGAAGTCCGGGCTCCGCTTGTGGAATCTTTCCAAATTGAAAGGAATACTCTTGATAACCATACGGTGAGCCGGCGGCCGAGAGTTGAAGGTCAAGGGGTGAATCTCCCAAATTTGGTTTCCAATAACGAACCCCCAAGGAAATGCCAGATCCTGTACTAATACTTCCGGCTTGAGGGTAGAATCCTTTGTAGTTAAGGTGTAAGAGCTTGTCGAGATTTTGTTCTACCCAGAGGAGATCCCTTTCTAACCCTGTCTGATGATAAGGCTCGATTTTTTGAAGCTTTTGAAGACGCAGTTGTTCTAACTGTTCGGTTCGATTGCCTGCACCTTCCTCTGCAGCACTTAAAACTCCACTCGGGATAAATAGAAGAATTACGAGAAAGAGCTTTCGTATCATGGGTATAATTTATTTTGGTAAACCGTTACGATCGGGTTTTCCTCAATTTTTCTTCCACATTTCAATTCGTCAACATAGGATTGGCACACATTCAACTTATAACAGATTATGAAAGATTACGATCAACATGTACTAAAAGAATTTTGTAGGCATCTTTTTCCTTTATAAGCTATAAACTATAAAGCAACTTTATGTTTTGGCAAGTTTTATAAGCTGTAAGTAACTGTAACAATTTAGTAGGTGTCACTTTTTCTGTCTGAACCCCCCTGGCCCCCCTCCAGGGGGGTGTTTCTTTTTCCACCCACTAAATTGATACAGTTGTAAAAAGTTATTTTTCTGATACTTTATCGAATATGGGTTAACCTTTAATTTCTACAAACTTCTTTTCTACGACCAGGTACACGCAGGAGGTTCAGGTAAGCCTTATCCTGGTGCTTATGGGGGAACACCCCCCTTCCCCCCTCGAGGGGGGAAGGGGATGTTCAGGCCGAAAATAAGGCTTTTCCCCTTCTTAGCTAGATATGTATGCCGTTTACCCCATGCCATGGCCTGCCCCAAGCCTAAGGGAAAGAGATAGGGGGAAAATTAGGAGGGGGGGTCTCATATCCAAACTTCGGATTTGATTAAAGTTTAAGCACCTGTTTACTAAGTTATAAGCAGTTGGTATAACACTTTCTCTTTCCATATCTTACCCTGTCCTCTTAGCTTTTATTTTGGAGCAGATCCAGAAGGAGGTGATTAAAAAATCATCAAAATTTTTAATAGCCTATCATTCCGTCACGATCAAGTTTTAGCCGGATAATGGCATTTAGGTTGCACTTTTAAGAATTACCGGTAAGCTGTTTTCAAACGTTATCTATGGGGTTTCAACCGTTCCTGATGGAATGGAGAAGGTAAAGACGCGACCCGGAAGGTTCGTGGTAAATTTTCCATCCCTCCCTTTTATTGCAGAGGGGAGAGATAATCCTGTGTTGGGCAGATAAATTTTTGGAAAGTTGAGGAACCCCGTTTTCCATGGGAACAGAGGTTTCTCAATGAAGAAAAGGGCATGTATTTAACCGAACGAGAACAAGAAAAACTCTTGATATTTTTGGCCGGTGAGCTGGCCAGAAAGCGGCGAGCCCGAGGACTCAAGCTTAATTACCCGGAAGCCGTTGCTTTAATTACCTCTGAGATTCTGGAGGGTATTCGGGACGGAAAATCCGTTACCGAGCTTATGGCTTACGGGGCGACCATCCTTACCCGGAACGATGTAATGGAAGGGGTCCCGGAGATGATTACAGAAATTCAAGTAGAAGGAACGTTTCCAGATGGGACGAAGTTGGTTACGATCCACGACCCGATAAGATCCTAAAAGGACAAAAACATGGAAGTGTGGAGGCGAAGGATACGGAGACAGAGAATTCCTGTATCTTTGGGTTTTCATGCTTTGAAGAAAATGATTCCCGGTGAATATATCTTAAAAGAAGAAGATATTCTTGCAAATGTCGGTCGGAAGGTCATTGAGTTGGTTGTTACCAACACCGGAGATCGACCTATTCAGGTAGGTTCTCATTATCATTTCTTTGAAGTGAATCGGTTTTTACAATTCGATCGAGAGAAAGCTTATGGTATGCGGTTGAATATCCCGGCAGGCACGGCGGTTAGATTTGAGCCTGGAGACCAGAAAAGGGTTGAGTTGGTAGAGATTGGAGGGAGCCGTACTGTTTATGGGTTGAACGGTTTGGTTGAAGGCAATTTAGAGGAGAAGAAGGCCATAGCTCTAAAAAGGGGGGGATCCTATGTTAAGAATACCTAGAAGGACCTATGCGAATTTGTTTGGTCCTACTACAGGAGATAAAGTTCGACTGGCCGATACCGAATTGATCATTGAGATTGAAAAGGATTATACCCATTATGGAGATGAGTGTGTATTTGGGGGTGGTAAAGTTCTTCGGGATAATCTGGGTCAGTCGGCAAAGCATACACGGGCCGATGGGGCCCTAGATTTGATTATTACCAATGCCGTCATCCTGGATTACTGGGGAATTGTAAAAGCAGATATTGGAATTCGAGATGGCCGTATTTGGGGTATTGGCAAAGGAGGAAATCCGGGGGTCATGAACGGGGTAGATCCTTCCATGGTAGTAGGGCCTTCTACCGAGGTGATCGCTGGGGAAGGCTTGATTGTTACTCCTGGGGGTATTGATTCCCATATCCATTTTATCTGTCCGCAGCAGATTTGGGAAGCCTTATATTCCGGAATCACAACCATGATCGGAGGAGGCACAGGGCCTGCTACGGGAACCAATGCAACCACCTGTTCCCCAGGAACCTGGAATATTCACCGGATGTTGGAAGCCGTAGAAGGTTTTCCCATGAACTTCGGGTTCTTAGGAAAAGGGAATTCGGCCCTTCCCAAACCTCTCATTGAACAAATAGAAGCGGGGGCGATTGGATTGAAACTTCATGAGGACTGGGGGACCACCCCGGCTACCATTGATTGTGCCCTCTCGGTAGCAGAGGATTACGATGTACAAATTGCCATTCACACCGATACCCTGAACGAATCGGGATTTGTTGAAGACTCCATCACCGCTTTTAAAGGTCGGACGATCCATACGTATCATACGGAAGGGGCAGGAGGAGGACACGCACCGGATATCATCAAAGTTTGCGGTGAAGCCAACGTCCTTCCCTCTTCAACCAATCCCACCCGTCCCTTTACGGTTAACACCGTGGAAGAGCATCTGGATATGATGATGGTTTGTCATCATCTAGATCCTAAAATTCCTGAAGATGTGGCATTTGCTGAATCGCGGATTCGGGCAGAAACCATTGCTGCCGAAGATATTCTTCATGACCTGGGAGCCTTTAGCATGATGAGCTCAGATTCCCAGGCTATGGGTCGAGTGGGAGAAGTTATTATTCGAACCTGGCAGACTGCCGATAAGATGAAACGGCAGCGAGGACGTCTTCCCGAGGAAACAGGAGATAATGATAACTTCAGAGTGAAACGATACATAGCCAAATACACCATTAATCCGGCTATTACCCATGGTATTTCCAGTTATGTGGGTTCTATTGAAATAGGGAAAATAGCCGATCTGGTGCTTTGGAAACCGGCGTTCTTCGGAGTAAAACCGGAAATTATCCTCAAAGGAGGGTTCATTGCAGCTACTGCTATGGGTGACCCCAATGCTTCCATACCGACTCCCCAACCGGTTATCTATCGCCCCATGTTTGGCTCCTTCGGAAAGGCTCCGGCAAGTACGGCTTATAGCTTCGTATCCGAAATATCTCTGAAGAAGGGAATCTCATTTAAACACGAACGTCCCCTTCTACCGGTTAAGAATTGCCGTAATATCGGAAAAAAAGATATGAAACTCAATGCTTATCTTCCGAAAATGGAGGTTGATCCGGAAACCTACGAGGTTCGGGCAGATGGGATACTCTTGAAATGCGAACCGGCTTCAGTCCTCCCTATGGCCCAGCGATATTTTCTATTTTAAAGACGAGGGATAAAAGCAGGGCATTTTTGTCCACATCTTGTTTCTGAACTCTACCTGAAGAGATACCCAAGAGGTTCTGCCGCAAACCCTCCTTACGGGCGGCAGGACCTCGAGACCTTATTTCCTAGGTTGGGGTCGGATAACAAGAAAAGCGAGTTACTGATCGAAATGCCACGCCTAGCCCTTTGCCTTTACCTTTTATATGATCCTGGTTCAGGAAATCAAGCAATGGGATCTGACCGGAAAAGAAATCGAATATATTCCCATGACCTGGGAAGACCGGCAGAGGACCCGGCAGCGAATTAAAACAAAAAGCGGACTGGAATTAGGTCTGACTTTACCCACGGGAACCCTTTTACAGCCTGGGGATATCCTTCATGTCGAAGGGAATCTTGCTTTTATCGTGGCTACCCGTGAGGAAGATGTGCTGGTGATTAAACCCGACGATTGGAGAGAAGCTGCTCTGGTAGCCCATCATATAGGCAATCAACATAAAACTATTGCCATCGAGTCGGACGGTATTCTCGTTCTTTATGATTTCCCTTTGGAAGTTTTTTTAAAAAAAATAAAAGTTACTTTCCAGCGAGAGTTTCGTCCCTTTAATCCACACCATCAAAGTCATCATCCATGAAAAAAGAGAATTTAATTTTTCCTAAGATATGGGTCTTCGACACCTTCGACTTCTCCAAATAGCCGATTCTCTCTTTCCTATTGGAGCTTACTCTTTCTCGGAAGGGTTAGAAGCCTATGCCCAATCCCATAGCCTTCCTAAGGAAAATCTGCTCAAGTTATTAACGACCGCCCTCCGACAGGGAAAAGGAAAAGGGGATGCCCTGGCTTTAAAGTTAACCCTGGAAGTACTCGAGAAGCAGAACCTGGAAGAGGTTTTCGAGCTGGATGGGTTATTAACGGCCATTAAACCGGTAAAAGCTTTCCGTGAGTCCAGTATTCGAATCGGGACCCGATTTTTAAAAACCCTTCAAGAGGTCTATCCGGACCCTCTTCTAAGCCAGCTCCTCCTGGCTATTAGCCAGGGAAAAATGCAGGGACATTATGCCATAGCCTATGGAGCCGGATGCTTCATTTTGAAAATTCACAGGGAAGAAGCCGTACAGACCTATCTTTCCTCCTGGACACTTTCCATGGTCTCGGCAGCCATTCGCCTCTTTGCTTTAGGGCAGGTAGAGGGACAGAAGCTTATCCGAGATCTTCATCCTATCATACTGGAGGTAGTCCACGGGGTCCTTACAGGCAAAAAGGAAGATCTGGCTCCCTTTACCCCGGCCCTGGATATCTGGGGAATGCAACACGAATTCTTGTATACGCGGTTGTTCAGGTCCTAGAAACTATCTTCAACCCCCTTTCTTGAATCTGACCAAAAAGAAGGGTGATGTTTTGCCCTACGGTAGGAATAGGTAACCCTCCATTTCGGCTTTTGTTCGGCCCTTTTGAGATGGGTTCTTGGTTTTTTACTCTATTCTACCCTGACCTTTACAACCTCCGAAAAGAGAATACGCCCCGAAGGTCCCAGGATTCCTCCTTTGAGCCCTATCTGAGAAGCTTTTTCGGTTCCATACAAGAAAGCTGCAGTAAGGGTATATTCTCCGGGGGTTTGGGGAGCTTTCAAGGTGTAAATAACCCTTGCTTCAGGAAATGTTTTCTCGGCAAGGTCGGATTTGATTCCGTTAACCAAAATAAAGTTGATATTTTTCTTGAGTTCCGGAAGACGCTTATCCAGCCACCAGGTTTGGGATTTTCCATCGGGTCCAATAACCTGCGGAGCTTCTAGGATTTCCCATCCGGTCGCCGACACAGGACTTGCCTGATCTCGTAAATTAATATCGACGAGCATAATTCCTATCACAGGACCTGCTCCCCCCTGGGTGGTGACCGTGACCTTAATCGTCTCCCCCGGCTTAGTAGATTGGGGAGCCTGGATGGAAACTTTGGCATTTATATCTACCATTCTGACATCTTCCAGTAATCGGGCCCGATCCTCGGGACTGACCTGCTCGTAGGGCCCTTTTCCATCCCGAATAGCTTTGTAATGCTTGTATTCGATCAACTGCTCCGGAATCTTCTCTGAAGGAAGATCTCTTAGATACTCTGGATCTGCAACGGAATGACAGGAGGCACAAAAAGGTCCTGCATTGGTTACATACTGAACCGGACCTTTAGGATAACCGGAGATCGGAGGATTCAGAAAAAAGATTCCTAAGAAGAGAAAACCTGCATAAATTCCTGCTTTCTTTAAGCTGACTCCCATGACTCCTGACCTGAAAGGCGAATAAAATGAAATAACCCCCGAATCATTTCATTCGCGAACCTTGATGACAATTTCGTCGGGTTTGACCATATCCAACTCTTCCCGGGCAATCTTTTCGGTCCAGAAAGGATCCCTACGCAGGGATAAGATTTCACCTGCCAGATTTTTATTTTCTTCTTCAAGCTGGTGGATTTCTTCTATCAACCTTGCCTTGATTCTCATTACCTCGTGAACTTTAAAAATTCCCGTTTCTTTAGAAAGTAATCCCTTTAATAAAAGGATCAAAATAATCGATAGAACAAAATAAACCACCGAGTCAACACTCAATTTTGAAAACATTAAAACAAAAGACAAAGGGCAAAAGACAAAAATTAGCTGGGTTATTTTTACCTTTTGCCCTTTGCAATTTCCGGTAAAAAGTATAGGCGATTTTCCAACCAAAGAGAGGCAAAAATCAAGAGATTTTTAAAAGTTTTTTTCTTAATCAACCCACTGAATCCAGAAGGATTTTGAAAAGGGTTTAGGGTTGAGAGTATTTCCTGATAGGACTTGCAGGAATCCGAATTCCTTCTTTAGGGAGGTTAAGCCACAAAGGGGGATTTTGATAAGGGAGACCCCATGCCCAAAACAGTATCAATAGACTAACCACAATCTCTCTACCGATTGCTTTCCTCTTGGTGTAGTTCCCTGTAAGTTTTTTCTGGAGCCTCAGGACCTGTTGGGAAGGTTCTATAGATTTGATTCCTGTAAGGGGTTATCCCATCCAGACGTATTTCCCCGTAGCTGAAGCTAAGATGTCCCCATCTGGGGACTGAATTTTACCTTCGGTTTCGAGGATATTTCTTTTCCTGCCGGCTACCCATCCCACGATGTGAATCTCTTTTCCAATGGGAACGGGTTTTGAAAATCGGGTCTCCATGCGAGCAGTCGAAACCCTACCGGGCTGACTGGCATAAAGAGCAGCATAGGCCATGGCTTCGTCTAAAAGCGTACATATGATTCCTCCATGGGCAATACCGCTATAACCCTGGTAAGGGGTCGAGAGGATGGTTTTTGCACGAACAATCCCTTTTTCCACTTCATGAAATTGAAGTTTAAGCCCTACGTGGTTATCCTGTCCACATCCAAAACATCTGTTTGCGCTGGCTCGGATTTCCTCAAAGGTCATTGCATTGAGCTAAGGGATCTAAAGTACCTAAAGTATAAAATTAACTTTAACTCACTTTAGGCCCTCCAGAGCGCTTGAGAACTTAAAATGTTTCAGACATTTTAAACGTTAAACCGTATCTCTATCACATCTCCATCCTGGACGATGTAGTCTTTTCCTTCCAATCGAAGAAGCCCTTTATTTCGGGCAGCCGCCAGAGACCCACTCTTAATAAGGTCTTCATAGCTAACCACTTCAGCCCGAATAAATCCCTTCTCCATATCTGAATGGATAACCCCTGCGGCCTGTTGAGCTTTGGTTCCTTTTCGAATCGTCCAGGCCCGTACTTCTTCTTTACCTGCAGTCAGAAAAGAGATGAGTCCTAAGAGCTCATAGGAGACTCGAATCAGCCGGGTTAATCCGGATTCCTTGATCCCCAGGTCTTCCATAAAAGCCTTTTCGGTTTCCTTATCCCCTAATTGAGAAATCTGGCTTTCTATTTCTGCACAAAGCTCGATGACGGGGATACCCAGGCTCTGATATTTTTCTTTTAAATCCCGATAACGCTCCGGGAATTTAAGTTCTTCCTCGCCGATATTTAAAACGATCAGCATGGGCTTGGCCGTTAAAAATTGGAAACCTTTGATGAGTTTTTTCTCATCTTCCGATAACTCCAACTGCCGAATGGGGATGCCGGCCTCTAAATTTTGCTTCAATTTGGTTAGAAGTTGAAGTTCTGCGATTCCCTCCTTTTCCCCTTTCTTCTTAATATTGATTTCAACCCGTTCCATCCGTTTTTCCACAATGTCCAGATCCGACAGAGTCAGTTCAAGATTGACGGTGGAAATATCTCGTTCCGGATTAATGTCTCCGCCGGCAGGAGGGACCTTATCATTTCTGAAGGTCCTTACCACATGGATAAGGGCATCTACATTTCGGATGTGAAACAGAAGCTCCTTACCTAATTCCCCCTTCACGCCTCCTTCTCGTCTCAGTCCGGCTATATCAATATACTCTACGGTAGCCGGGGTCACTTTCTTCGGCCGAAACATTTCAGCCAGCTTATCCAGTCGTTCATCGGGTACTTTTACAATACCGATGTTGGGTTCCGCATCGGCGGGCGTAAACGTACCCGTCTGGACATGGCGTCCCGTAAGTACATTAAACAACGTTGTCTTTCCACTGTTTGGAAGACCAATAATACCTAACTTCATTAACTTCGGTGGGCTAAAGTGTCTGAAGTGTCTAAAGTGCCCGAAGGGTCTTTTAATTCCTCTTAGGCCCTTTAGGGTACTTAAAAACTTAAAACACTTTAGGCATTAATCAATTTTCTTCTGAGAATTTCCAGGCTCATCATGGCAATTCGGGTTTGCACGAAACTTGCAAGCCCTCCCATTCCATATTTTTCTGTAACAGGTTGCGGACCCAGCCCTGCAATAGAGATAAAGGTCGTGGGAGGGGTCTCCGGGGGTTGTTTCTCATTCCAGTTGAGGATTCCTGCGACTCCCAACCCCAGGCTGGCACCTGTGAGGGATCGAATTCTAGAAGCCATCTCCTCGGCTACCCCGGCACTGGCCAGACCCTGTTCCCGAATCAACTCCCTGGGAACTCCCAGCAGGCTTACAACCGCCTCTTCTGTCAGGGTAGTCACACAACCCTTAAGGATAGAGAGGGCTTCTGGAGTAGTCGATAGCTTGGAAGCAATAAGTCCGCCCGTGTTAGATTCCGCCACGGCTAAAGTCTTATTTTGCCTTTTGAGGATTTCCGCCACAACCCCTTCCAGAGTATCCTGATCGGTTCCAAAGATCTGATTAGGGAGTCGTTCCCGGATTTTTGCTTCCATTTCTGCAATAAGTCGATCTGCCGTAGCTTCATCTTCTGCCTTTGCAGTAATCCGAATATCTACCTGGCCTACATGGGCCAGCAGTCCTACGGTAGGATTGGAACTGTTGACGATGAGATCTCCGATTATATGGTCTATCCTGCTTTCTCCAATACCACTGTTCTTTAAAACCTTCGATTTAATGAGTCCCTTCAATCCAAATCTCTTTTTTAAGAAAGGAATAACCGTCTTCTCCATCAGATATTTCATTTCCGATGGAACCCCCGGGATACTGATAATAACCCCCTTTTCATCATCCACGATAAACCCAGGGGCTGTTCCTACGGGATTTTCAATGGGGATGGCTCCTTCCGGGATAAACGCCTGTTTTCGGTTATTCGGACTGATACTGGTAAAACCCCGACTTCTAAATATCGCTTCAATTTGATCCATCAAATGTTGCTGAAAGACCAGCTTACGTCCCGTTGCTTCGGCTACCATCTCCCGGGTTAAATCATCTTCGGTAGGTCCTATCCCCCCCGTTGTAATTACCACTTGAGACCGGTTATGGGCCCGCTCTAAAACCTCTTTAATGCGGCCGGCATTATCCCCAACCGTTGTTTTGTAAAAAAGGTTCAACCCAATGGCGTTAAGTTGCTGTGCAATATAAGTTGCATTGGTATCAACGATTTGTCCCAATAAAAGCTCCGTACCGATAGCAATAAGTTCGGCTTGCACTTGCATAGGATCCCTCCCTATTTTGTTCGGCTTTCGCCTTTCATTTTAAAGTTTTTCTAAAGCTTTCCGGTAGATCGATTTGCAAGTAAATTCAAATTTATTTATTAAAGCTTTTGCCCCACAGCCTTTAAACTGATGAGTATTTTCCAGCTTTACCCGATACAACCCCTTCGGACTCCATAATCCCTTTCGCAAAGGAATCCATTTACCCGAGGAAGTTATGTTGACGACTTCACTTCCCTTCAAACGGATGACCGGCGAGTTCTCTTCCCTGTTAAAGGTAAGACCTGTGAGGGTTTGAAGTTTTTTTGCAAAAACAAAAACTTTTCTATCCGAAGTTACTTTAATAACCCTGTTGCTACCCCGGCAGGCCATGAAGAAGTTACCCTGCTTATCAAAACCTCTTCCGGTAGGATGTAAATCTATGAAGGGGAATCTGACTATACTTAAGTCTCCCTTAGCATCTAAGGAAAGGCCGGAAGAAACGTTATATGCAGGCAGGGGAGTCCGATATTTCCGGATTTTAGACTATAAGCTGGATAATTAAATACACCTACTCCAATCCTATTACTCCGTATCAGTTGGAGACCGTTTCGCATATTTAACTTTAATACGGTTATCTTCAACGGGCAACAGAAAAATAATCCAGGTGAATAATGACCCTGATTTTCCGTTGACTTGGCTGTTAAATTATTGTAAGTATGGAGGTATGGACCATCTGGTGGAACTTTACTTAAATTATCTTACGGTGGAAAAAGGATTGGCTCAGAACTCATTGGAGTCTTATCGACGGGACCTAACAAAATATCTAAAATTTTTAGAAACTTCAAGGATTACGGACCTTACCCGTATTACTAAACGGGAGATTTGGAACTATAAGGTCCAGCTCAAAGCCCAAGGACTGGCCCCCACTTCTATAGCCAGGATGATGGGTACTGTCAAAGGGTTTCACCGCTTTCTAATCTCGGAAGGACTCACCCAGGAGGATCCTACCCTATATCTTGAATTTCCTAAAACTGAGAGTAAATTACCCCAAGTCATGAGTTTGGAAGAAGTAGACAGGCTGATCGCGGTTCCCGATGTTTCTACAATCACTGGACTCCGGGATAAAGCCATGCTGGAGGTTTTATATGCTACCGGAGTTCGGGTTTCCGAGTTGATCTCCCTGACCCTCCAGCAGGTTAATTTAGAAATGGGATATATTATTTGTGTTGGGAAGGGATCCAAGGAACGTCTGATCCCTTTGGGGAGTGAAGCCATTTTATTTGTCAGACAATATCTGGAGCATGCCCGGGGAAAATTAGTTAAAAACCCCTCGGTGCCTTATCTTTTTTTGACCCGTTTTGGAGATAAATTTACCCGCCAGGGATTCTGGAAGATCCTAAAAAAATACCTGCGCAAAGCCAGGTTAAACCCGGCGATTTCTCCTCATACGTTGAGACACTCCTTTGCGACTCATTTGCTGGAGCGAGGTGCAGATCTCAGATCCCTACAAATGATGCTGGGGCATTCGGATATTTCCACAACTCAGATCTACACCCATATTGCCAGGCACCGATTGCGAGAAATCTATAACCGGTATCATCCCAGAGCTAATTGAAGGAGCCGATTAAACATAAATGGGTCATTTCCCTCGCCGTTATGCTGGGGACGATGATGGAAGTCATTGACTCCAGTATTATCAATATTGCCCTTCCCAATATGATGGGGAGTTTGGGGGCAAACCTGGATGAGGTTACCTGGATGGTGACCGGTTATATTGTAGCCAACGTAACTATTGTTCCCATTTCCGGTTGGCTGAGTATGCGGTTTGGTCGTAAACGCTACTTCCTGGTTTCCATTGCACTTTTTACCATAGCGTCGATTTTATGCAGTTTTGTCCATAATCTTTATCTCCTTATCTTAATAAGGATCCTTCAAGGAATTGGAGGAGGTGCCCTGGTTCCTACTTCTCAGGCTATTCTTATGGAAACCTTCCCCCCGGAAGAGCAGGGGACCGCCATGTCTATTTTTGGATTTGGGATGATGGTCTGCCCGTCCATAGGTTCCATGGATAAAAAAGATATTCCATCGGCCTCAGGGATTTATAATTTGATGCGTCAATTGGGGGGTAGTTTTGGAATCGCCATTTTGGTAGCACTACTTACCCGGGGAGAGGCCACGCATCGAGTAAATCTCATTCAGCATATACATACACTCAATCCCCTGGCCGTTCAACGACTCGATACCTTAGAACAAGGGTTGCTAGCCCGAGGAGAAGATTTGGTCTCTGCTAAACTGGGAGCTCTGAAACTCCTAGATCAGACCATTCATATCCAGGCACTTATGTTATCTTTTGTAGACGGCTTCCGGTTCCTTGTAACTCTGATCTTGTTGTCCTTACCCCTTTTATTTTTATTCAAAAAAGGATAAACATGGGTGGAGCTGTAAAACATAAATGGATTATATCCATTGCCGTCATGTTAGGGACGATGATGGAAATCATCGATGCCAGTATTGTTAATGTGGCTCTGCCGGATATGATGGGTAATTTAGGGGCTACCCTGGATGAAATAACCCTCATGGTAACCGGATACATCGTCGCCAATGTGATTATTATTCCCCTTTCCGGCTGGTTGAGTATTCAATTTGGTCGAAAACGTTACTTCCTGGTCTCCATTGCCCTCTTTACCATAGCTTCATTTTTCTGTGGTTTCGTTCAAAACCTTTATTTCCTTATCTTTGCCCGAATTATTCAGGGAATCGGAGGGGGGGGCCTCGTTCCTACTTCCCAGGCTATTCTCATGGAAACGTTCCCACCGGAAGAACAGGGTACAGCAACATCCATTTTTGGGTTGGGTATGATGGTAGGTCCTACCCTGGGTCCCACCCTGGGAGGATGGATTACCGATAACTACGACTGGCCCTGGATTTTCTACATTAACCTCCCTATCGGGGTTTTGGCTTTTTTTCTGGTGTTATTCTTTATCGAAGATCCTCCTTACTTAAAACCTGCAAATGCCCGTGTGGATTATATTGGTTTTATTTTGCTGGCCGTAGGTATTGGATGTTTACAAACCCTTTTGGAAAAGGGAGAGCGAGAAGACTGGTTTGAATCTAACTTTATCATCTGGCTCAGTATCATAGCGGGACTGGCACTACCCCTGTTTGTGTGGTGGGAGTTAAGGATAGAAAATCCTATCGTTAACCTCAGGGTTATGGCGAACCGCTCCCTTTGTATTGGATCTATCTTCAGTATGATTATCGGTTTTGGATTGTATGGAAGCAACGTTTTAATTTCGGTATATTTTCAAAACCTCCTCAATTACAGTAGTCTGGAGACCGGCAAAGTTGTTTTCTATGCGGCCTCTACCATTGCCCTGATCATGCCGATTTCAGGAAGATTGGTCAACAAGGTCTCTCCCCGTTATATGGTAGGACTGGGGATTAGTTTCTTTGCCCTGGCTATTTATCGGATGTCCCATTATACTCTGGAGACGGAACATAGCGAGGTATTTTGGACCCAAGTTATACGAGGAATTGGCCTGGGACTATCCTTTGTCCCCCTGAATATCATTGCTTTGCGAACCCTGAATAAAAAAGATATTCCTGCGGCATCGGGTATTTATAATCTCCTGCGACAGCTCGGTGGGAGTTTCGGTATTGCCATCCTGGTCGCTTTACTAACCCGAGGGGAAGCAGTCCATCGGGCCAACTTGATTCAACATGTCCATCTGCTTAATCCTCTGACAGTTCAGCGATTAGATACCCTGGAACAAGGTTTACTGGCCCGGGGAGAGGACTTTGTATCGGCTAGAATGGGAGCTCTTAAACTTCTCGATCATACGGTTAATAACCAGGCCTTGATGTTATCTTTTATCGATGCCTTCCGATTTATCATCCTCTTAACCCTGCTCTCTCTACCTCTTCTGCTCCTGTTCAAGAAGGGATAAAAACCAGGGAGCCAAAGGAGAAAGATCTTCGATGTGGAATGACTCCTGTTTCTATTTTTTATTGTTTATTGACGTGATCCGAAATTGCTCATATTTTTAATTTAATGGACGTCATTACTACTCACATAACGGCTGACTTTGACAGCGTTGCCTCCATGGTGGCCGCAAAAAAGCTCTATCCACAGGCTAAAATCGTCTTTTCAGGCTCACAGGAGAAAAATGTCCGGGATTTCTTGAAGCAAACAGGATTTCCCTTAGAGTGTGAAAAACTTCGAAAATTAGATCTAGATCAGATAACCCGGCTTATTATCGTCAATACCAGTAATTCCAAACGAATCGGTGACTTTGCGGAGATTCTGGATAAGCCTTCTTTAAAAATTCATATTTACGATCATCACCCTGTGGAAAACAAAGACATCGAAGCAGAGAAGGAAGTCATCGAACCTGTCGGGGCTACCACTACGATTCTGGTCCACATTCTAAAAGAAAAAGGGCTTCCCATAACATCGGCGGAGGCGACCCTGATGGCGTTGGGTATTTATGAAGATACCGGCTGTTTAACCTTTCCCAATACGACAGAAAAAGATTTACTGGCCGTTGCTTATCTTTTATCTAAAGGAGCCGACTTATCGCTGGTGTCCGATTATATCCAGAAAGAACTTACCCCGGAGCAGGTTGTTCTGCTAAACGAACTCATTCAGTCCTCTACAACCCTTCATATCGAGGGAATAGACATTGTGCTCATCAAGGCGGTTTTTGACCGCTATGTGGAAGAGATATCCTATCTGGTCCATAAATATCAGGATATGGAAGGGGTAAACGTTGTGTTTGCCCTGATCATGATGGAATCTAAGGTTTATCTTATCGCCCGAAGTCGGATAGAAGCGGTAGATGTAGGAAAAATTGCTCAGGAATTCGGGGGAGGGGGTCACCGTACGGCGGCGTCGGCTACCTTGAAGGATGTTACTCTGGCTCAAGCTGAGGAACAGCTTCTGGCAGTTTTACGTCGGCATATTCAAGCGGCTCACCTGGCCAGGTATATCATGTCCACGCCGGCTATTACCATTGCTCAGAAAGCCAGATTAAGTGAGGCCAAGGACTTACTGGATCGGTTTTCTATTAACAGTCTTCCCGTGGTGGATCAGGGAAAACCCCTGGGATACATAACCCGTGAAATTGTTTATCGGGCTATCTTTCACGGATTGGAAAAGGAAAGCGTGGGGGATTATATGATCACCGATATTTATACCGTAGCCCCAGATACGCCCTTCTCCCAAATCGAGCTTCTTATGAGCCAGAATCCACAAAAAATTATTCCGGTTGTGGAAGGTGAAAAAATCGTGGGTATTATAACCCGGACGGACATTCTCAAGGTTCTTCAGGAGAGTACCCTCAAGAAAACCCTGGCAACCAGCGATCGAGAAGTCACCCATGGCAGATCCCTGGAGAAACTCCTCCAGGAGCAACTTCCTCCCAAAATTTTTCAGCTTTTATATGAGATCGGACAGATTGCAGACGAAATGGGTTATTCGGCCTATGTGGTGGGAGGATTCGTTCGAGATTTACTCCTGCGGGCTGAAGAGAATTTAGATATAGATATCGTCGTGGAGGGAAACGGCATTCTTTTCGCGCAAAAGGTGGCCGAAAAATACCAGGCCCAGGTCAAAAGTCATCCTAAATTCGGAACTGCTGTACTAAAATTCCCGGATGGCTTTAAACTGGATATAGCTACAGCACGAACCGAGCATTACGAATACCCGGCTGCCTTACCCACCATTACCCACAGTTCTCTAAAACTGGATTTATACCGCCGAGATTTTACCATTAATACCCTGGCCATTAAGCTCAATCAGCGGGAATTTGGAAAAGTTTTTGATTTCTTTGGTGGTCTTCGGGATTTGAAAGATAAAGTTATTCGGGTTCTCCACAGTTTGAGCTTTGTAGAGGATCCGACTCGGGTCTTTCGGGCCGTGCGATTTGAACAGAGATTCGGTTTCCGTATCAGTCCGTTTACCCTAAACCTCCTGAAAAATGCCGTACATAAGCATTTTATAGATAAGCTGAGCGGAAAACGTTTATTCACAGAGCTTTTCCTAATCTTGCAGGAAGTCAATGTTCTTCGCATTGTGGAGAGAATGATAGAGCTGGATCTCCTGGAAGCGATCCATCCCGGCCTGAAGATAGATCCTTCCCGTCGGGATGCTTCTATAGAGGAAATCAAAAGCCTGTTGCGGGGGATTCGGTCTGCAATCGCCTGGTACGAACTCCTTTACCTGCCTAAAATAGACACCTGGCTAGTTTACTTTCTCGGGCTGGTAGATCCTCTATCCTCAACCCAGATAGAAGAACTCATAAAACGGCTGGCTCTACCGGCCAAAGCCGTCCAGTTACTCCGAACTTATAAGAAATCGTATCAGGCCGTTGAACAGAAGTTCTCAAATCTACCGGAGGGATCAACCCAACTCCCCGGCGAGACCAGAGAGACTTTGAAAAATAGCGAGATTTATCGTATTTTTAAGCCGATCCCAACGGAAGTTCTCCTGTTTATCATGGCCAAAACAAAAAATGATCGAATTAAGAGAGCCATCTCGGCTTACATGAGTAAACTCCGTGGAATCAAACCTTTAATTACCGGCCAGGACCTGATTAATTTAGGGCTTAAACCGGGTCCTATTTTTCACCAAATCCTGGATGAAGTGCTGGAGGCCCGGTTAGATGGAAAAGTAGAAACAAAGGAAGATGAACTGGAACTTGTCCGCCGTCGGTTGCCCATTATTCATGGTACAGAACAACAGAAAATAGACAACGGACAACGGACCGCAAATTAATGGCATATAAAATAGCCGTATTACCCGGAGATGGAGTGGGACGGGAAGTTATTGCCGAAGCTGTAAAAGTATTAAAGGCCCTTAAGTTAAAAGGATCCCAGGAGTTTATATTTACTGAGTGTTTGGTGGGTGGTGCAGCTATCGATGAGGTCGGGGTTCCTCTACCCCCAGAGACCCTAGAGACGTGTTTGAACAGCGATGCCATCTTGTTTGGGGCTGTAGGAGGCCCTAAATGGAGTAACGTAGCTTACCATCTTCGTCCGGAAAAAGCCTTGCTGGATATCCGGCAGACCCTGGGACTTTATGCGAACCTCCGACCTGTTAAAGTTTACCCAGCCTTGGTGGATGCTTCTCCTTTAAAGCGAGAAATCGTGGAAGGGGTGGATATTCTGGTCGTGCGGGAACTTACCGGAGGGATTTATTTTGGAAACCCCCGAGGAATCGAAAAAGTGGATGAAGAAGAGCGAGGGTTAAATACCCTGGTATATACGGCTTCGGAAATACGACGGATTGTCAAATTGGCCTTTGAAATAGCCAGAAACCGCCGTAAGATCCTAACCTCCGTGGACAAAGCCAATGTTTTGGAGACAATGCAACTCTGGAGAAGAATCGTAACCGAAGTAGCCAGGGATTACCCCGACGTGACCGTCGAGCATCTCTACGTGGATAACTGTGCCATGCAATTGATTCGATCTCCCAAACAATTTGATGTCATCGTTACAGAGAACATGTTTGGGGATATTCTCAGCGATGAAGCCGCCATGCTAACAGGCTCCATCGGCATGCTTCCTTCTGCCAGTATCGGCGGTAAGGTAGGTTTCTATGAACCTATCCACGGAAGTGCTCCGGATATAGCCGGAAAAAACAAAGCAAACCCTCTTGCAGCCATTGCCTCTGCCGCCCTGATGTTACGTTATTCGCTTAATTTAGAAAGTGAAGCAACTCGCATAGAAAGGGCCATCTTAACGGCCTTGGAGAAAGGATATCGAACCCCGGATATTGCCCAGGAAGGAACCCGGATCTTGGGAACCCAAGAAATGGGGGATGTGATCGCGGAAAACCTGGCCTAGCTCCTAAAAGGGCACCTGTCTTCTCCCATGAAAATCATCAAAGGACTGGAAAACGTTCAAGAAAGGTTCGTCTATCCCGTATTAACTATGGGAAATTTTGATGGGGTACATCTCGGCCATCAGAAGATCTTTGAGCTGGTCCGGAACCGCGCCCGGGAAGTTGGTGGAACTTCCATCGTTCTGACCTTTGACCCCCATCCTCAAAAAGTTTTGTTCCCGGAAAAAGAGTTTTTTTTGCTCAATACCCTTGAAGAAAAGATTCAAATAATAGAGAAGATCGGTATCGATGTGGTTATTTGTGCCAGGTTCACCCGGGAATTTGCCAATAAAAGTTCCTATGAATTTGTTAAAGAAGTTCTTCACGAACAGCTTGGGGTCCAAGAAGTCTATGTGGGCTACGATAGTACCTTTGGAAAAGGGAGGGAAGGGGATACTCAGGAGTTAAAATACCTGGGAGAGAAGTTCGGATTTAAGGTGGTAGTGGTCCCTCCGGTTCAAATAAAAGGAAAACCAGTGAGCAGTACCCGAATTCGAAAACTCTTAAAAGAAGGAAATGTAGAAGAGGCCGCTCTACTTCTCAACAGAAGATATTCCATCGATGGAGAGGTTATTCGAGGTAAGGCCTTAGGTAAAAAATTGGGATTTCCGACGGCCAATTTAAAACTCCACCATGAACTTATTCCCAAAGAAGGGATTTATATTGTGGAGGTTCTATGGCGGAATAAAATGTTTAAAGGAGCTTTAAACATAGGATTTAACCCCACATTTCCTAACGAGAAATTCAGTGTCGAAGTTCATATTTTGGATTTTGATCAGGACATTTACGGTGAGCGAATCAAAATCATCTTCTACAAGCGAATTCGAGATGAAATTGCCTTTTCAAGCGTTGATGAACTTGTCAAGCAAATTAGTAAGGATATAGAGATAACCAGAAAATATTTTGCGGAGCTTGAAAAACAGGGGTCAGAAATCAAGGACCTGGATGGGGTTGAGCGGGAAAATTAAGCCTCCCTGGAATAAATCTTCTTTTCTATAAAGATCTTGACCAGATTTGGATCCAAATGGGATCCGGCCGCAACTTTTATCAGGCTCAGGGCTTCAGAAAGGGGGATACCCTTCCGATAAGGTCTATCGGAAACAATCGCGTTCCAGAAATCAACAATGGCTATAATTTTGGCGAGGAGAGAGATTTCTGAACCTTTCTTACCATGGGGATAGCCTTTACCATCGACCCGCTCATGATGTTCCTGGACGGCTCTGATGAGTTTATCCCTATCCCTGCTCTTTAATTCGGCTACGATTTCTGCACTGAATTGAGGATGTTTCTTCATGATGGCACTTTCTTCTTCGGTTAGCTTACCGGGTTTATTCAAGATAGCCTCCGGGATTTTTATCTTTCCCAAATCTCGAAATAAAACAGCCTTTCTAAGAATACGTAAATCTTCTTCGGAGAGTCCTACGGCTTTCCCTATCTCCATGGCCTGGGTAACTGTACGATCCACATAACTCTGCGTAAAGCCCGATTTGCCGTCCAGAATCTTAACTAAACTTTTCACAAAATCATCATATTCCTGGACCTCTCCTTGTAGAACCTGAATTTCTTTTTTTAAAGCCTCGTTCTCTTCTTCTAACCGAGTTAATAACACCGCATCTACAGGATTTTTGTCTTTCATATTATAAATCCCTTGAATTTTCTGGAAATTATCGGTTAAACTTAGTCAGTTATAACATGTTAATTTTAGCTGGGTATCTTGTCAAGCTTTATACAGAAGCCTGAAGGTGACGCGGGAGGGGGAACTCTGGGAAAAACATCGGGAGAAGCCCTTTAACCTTTCCGGGAAAAGGGGTTGTGAATTTCAAAGAGGAACTTTTTTAACGCAATTACGTCTTTATTCACAGAGTGAAGCCCTATGGTTACCTGAAAACAGGTTTCTTGGACCCTGTAAGTTCCATGTCGGAAAATCTACCGGATACTATTTCCGAAGAAACGATTATCAGACGGTGTCAAGATGGCGATCACCAGGCTTTTAATTTACTGGTCCAGAGATATCAAAAGCTGGTTTATAATTTTATTTATCGTTTGGCTCCTAATTGGAGAGACGTAGATGATTTGGCGCAGGAAGTCTTCATAAGAGTTTATAAATCTATTTCGATGCTTAAGGAAGCCAAACAGTTTAAAAGTTGGTTGCATCGCATTGTTATTAATCTTTACTATGATGAGATCCGCAAAAGGAGACGGGTCAAAGAGGTTGATTTAGAAGATAATCCAAAAATAGAAGCCGAAGTGTTGCATACAGCTTCTTCAGGAAATAATCCGATTCGATCCCTTGAAGAAAAAGAACTGGAAAGGGTTTTACAAAAGGCAATGAATCGTCTCTCACCCGATTATAAGGTAGCCATTATGCTCAGAGAGATCCAGGGTTTATCCTACGAGGAAATTGCACAAACTTTAAAGTGCTCTGTCGGAACCGTTAAGTCGAGAATATTCAGGGCTCGGGAACTTTTGAAGGAAGAATTAAGGGAATATTTGCAATGATGGGGGATGAAGAATAATCAATCTATTTCTTTATCCTTCATCTTTCACTTCTCAAGTATGAGTTGCGATGACTTTAAAATACTCCTCTCAGCTTATGTAGATGGAGAGGTGGATCCAAAGGAACGGGTTGAGGTGGAGTCCCATCTGACGGCCTGTCAGAGTTGTTCAGCCGAGCTTGATCAACTTTATCGCCTCAAGGAGTTATTCCGTTATTTGGAAGTTAAAGAACCTGCTTTAGGTTTCAGAGGTCGTTTAAGTGCTAAATTAGCTACAGCTCGGCAGGACTTACCTTTCTGGTATCGTATCAAAGTCTGGACTTCGGAACAACTTCCTCAATCTTTGGTTTATGCCTTCCTCTGGCTGATCTTAATTATCGGAGGTACGTCTATTTTTTTAAAGTATCAACCAATGAAACCGTTTGTAAATACGGCTCAGGTTCAATCTTCCCAGTTAGAAGAACTTTATGCGGAAGATATTTTATTTGAGCCACTTCACCTCTCCAATCAAGGAGAGGAACTGATTTCGTTTAACTTAGAAGCCACTCCTTTTGATGATCTTTTCGAGGAGCCTGACTCGGGAGGGTAAGTTATGAAAAATAAAAAATTGTTTATGGGGTTATTCGTTGGTTTAGTTTTAATCTTGGCCGGTATTCCTGTTTTTAGCCATCGTTCTGTTACAACCTGGGTGAAGGAATCCTCAGACCCAATTCTAATCGCCGGAGAAAAGGAAAAAGGAGGTGAAATCCCATCCGATTCTGAAAAATATCTCTCCAGAAATGAGCCCGGGCAGAAAAGGAAACCAAAGGAGGATCTTCCGGAATCATCTCAAGAAAAGGGCAAGTCCTGGCAACAAGATGCGCCCGGTCCTTTCAGATTTAGACTGGATTGGAGCGCTCTAGATCTTTCTCCGGAACAAAAAGCCCAGATCAGGCAGAAGCGAAGAGAATTTGTGATTGCAACTTCAACACTTCGCGAAAAACTCCGATTTGCCAAAGCCGATTTGGGAGATGCGGTTTCTAAGGCCCCACTAGATCCGGATAAAATTAAGGAACTGACCGATCAAATCCTGGAACTGGAATCTCAATTGGTTCAATTGGCCCTTCGAAATCTCTTAGAGATTAAGAAAATTCTAACACCTGCACAGGTGGATAAGCTTCCATTTCTGGCATCTGACTTTGCCAAGCGCTGGAAAGATCTGGATTTAACTTCGGATCAACTGACTATATTAAGCGGGATTCTTCGGGATTTTATCCCAAAACGACGCGAAATCGATAACAGAGTTCAATCTCTGACCGGGGAGTTGAGAGATCTCTTTATCCAACCGACAACAGATCAAAAGCAGGTAGAAAAAATAGCCCAGGAACTTATCCAGGCAAAGAAAGAGCAAGCTCAACTCCGCGCAGAATTCATCATCAAATCCAGAGAGGTCCTCACGCCCTCTCAACTGGAGAAACTGGCTACCCTCTCTTCTTCTCGTTTCCAACGTTCTTCCCCTCAAGGTTCGGAAGAACCTTCCGGCGAGGATAAGGAGAATTGAGGGGACGCGGGGGAATGGGACGCGGGGACACGGGGACACGGGGACGCGGGGATGAGGGGATGGGGGGACACGGGGACGCGGAGACGTGGGGATGGGGGGACGCGGAGACGTGGGGATGGGGGATGTGGAGATATTTCCCATCTCTCTATTCCCGCGTTTTTATATTACATGGCGAATCGTTAATTCAGTTCCCCATAAGTTTTCTGTCTCCGCGTCCCCCTGCCTCTCTATTCTCACGCTTTATATCACATGATGAATTGTTTGTTTAGACCCCTGTAAGTTTTCCGTCTCCGCGTCCCCCCCACCCCCCGGCCCCCGGGGCCCCCCGCCCCGCCCCCCACCCACCACAACCCCACCCCCCCCCACCCCAGCACCCACACCCCCCCGCCCGACCCCCACCCCCCCCCGCC
>JAUQPW010000095.1 GCA_030550175.1 bacterium | reverse complement strand
AGCAATTATCTCACGCTCTTGAAGAATTAGGGCACGAAGTTATACGAATAGGGGAAGGGGAGAGAATTTTCGAGGTTTTAAAGCAGGAATCTGTGGATATTGTTTTCAACCTTGCGGAGGGTCTTCATGGAAGAAGTCGGGAGGCTCAGATTCCGGCTATTCTGGAAATGCTGAATATTCCCTATGTCTTTTCAGATCCTTTAACCCTGGCCCTATGCCACGATAAGTATCTGGCTAAACAAATTGTGGCTTATAACGGAATTCCGACCCCAAAGGGTGTTAAGATAACCACCCTTAAGGCCTTGGATTCTGTAGCCTTAAGTTATCCCCTCTTTGCCAAACCGGTCCATGAAGGGTCTGCGAAGGGAGTGACGGCGGACTCGGTCATCTATAATCCGAACCAGCTGAAATCCCGGGTCGAGTTTTTGCTCACGGTATATAAACAACCGGTCCTGCTGGAAGAATATCTTCCAGGGGATGAGTTTACGGTGGCTATTCTGGGAAATGGGGAGGAAGCCCGAGTACTCGGGATGATGCAGGTGATAGTAAAGGGACCGTCTGAAAAAAAGGTTTACAGTTTTCGTGCCAAGGAAGAATGGAGGCAATTGGTGGAGTATGCCGAGGTTTCTCCCGAAAAGAGAGGTCGAATCGAGGAAGTTGCTTTGGGTGCTTACAGGGCTTTGGAGTGTCGGGATGTGGGTCGTGTGGATATTCGTTGTAATGAGAGGGGTGAACCGTTTTTCCTGGAAATGAATACCATTCCCGGGATGAGTCCTAATCATAGCGATCTTTGTATCATTGCAGCCATGGTAGGAATGAGCTATAAAGATTTGATCGGAAATATCCTAAACCAGGCTTTAAGGAGGTATGGATGGGTAAAATAGATGGATGCCTGGAGATTTTCTGTTTGATTCTGTAAATTCCATCTATGTACTCTGGAAATCCCATCTGCACATGCAAATAGGTATTCTGTTTAATGTTCCACGTGGAACATCCAAGGGAGAACCCCGGGATTTCATTTCAGAAGAAGGGGTTTTGGAAGAAGTTGAGGCAGTCGAAAGAAGTCTGAAAGAACTTGGATATTCCGGTATAAGGATTCCCTTAGAAGAGGATATTGGGGAG
The DNA here is from genome assembly GCA_030550175.1 of bacterium. Lineage (GTDB taxonomy): Bacteria > Moduliflexota > Moduliflexia > Moduliflexales > JAUQPW01 > JAUQPW01. The sequence continues at coordinate 21,641 of JAUQPW010000095.1, read as the reverse complement.
TTGATACGTCGGGTACAGGATCTTAGTCCCGCCTTGATCTTTAATCTTTGTGAAAGCTTTCGAGGAGAAAGCCTTCCTCAGATGAATATCGCAGGTATACTGGAACTCCTTCGTATTCCTTACACAGGTTCCGGACCTTTAGCCATTGGATTATCCCAGGATAAGGCCCTTACCAAAGGAATCTTATCCTCCTATAAAATCCCGGTTCCAAAATACCAGGTTATCTCTACCCCGGAATTTGAGGTTGATTTTGGGTTAAACAATTCCTCTTCCCGGGAGGAAAGACAGATTTTAAGAAAGAAAGAACTGCCGTTTCCCCTCATAGTAAAACCTCTGTATGAAGATGCCAGTTTAGGGATTGATAATGGGGCCGTGGTTAACTCTTTGGAGGCTCTTCGGCAGCGGGTTCACTATGTTTTAAATCGATATCGACAACCTGCAATCATCGAAGAATATATCCAGGGCCGCGAAATCAATGTCGCCGTTTTTGGAAATGTACCGGCCAGGGTTCTCCCCTTATCGGAGATAGATTTTTCCAGATTTCCTCCTGATCTCTACAAGATATGCAGTTATGAAGCGAAGTGGGTGAAGGAAAGTTTCGAATTCCAAAATACGATACCGATTTGCCCTGCGGTACTCCCGGTGGAAGTGGAAACCCAGATCGTAGAGATAGCCTTGAAAACCTATCACATTATAGGATGTCGAGATTATGCCAGAATTGATCTTCGATTGGATGCGACCTTTAAACCTTATGTAATTGAAGTGAACACCAATCCAGATATTTCTCCAGAAGCCGGCTTCATACGATCCGTTTTAAAATCCGGTCGTACCTATACGGATTTTATAAGGGAATTACTGGGATTTGTGCTGGAACGATCCCACAATCCTTCGAGGGTCCTTGCTCCTGAGAGAAACAAATCTTTTTTCTCATGAAGGTAACGATTCGAAAGTTATTACCCAAAGACAGGGAAAGGCTCGTGAACATACTGGAAGCAACCGGTGTGTTTACGCCGGAGGAGGTGATGTGCGCTCTGGAGTTGATAGATATTTATCTTCTTCATCCAGGGCAAAAGGATTATTACATCTTGTGTGCGGTCGATGCAGAGGATCAGGTTATGGGATATGCTTGTTTTGGTCCTGTTCCCCTTACCAAGGGGACCTATGATCTTTACTGGATTGTCATGGATCCTGCTCAACAAGGGCTTGGTCTGGGGAGTTGGTTGCTAAAGCGAGTCGAGGAAGAAATACGTAAGAAGCAGGCTCGGATGCTTCTTATTGAGACTTCCTCTCAACCCAAATATCTAAAAACTCGAAATTTTTATCTTAAAAACGGATATGTCGAGGTCTCACGAATCAGGGATTTTTACTCTGTGGGTGATGATCGGGTGACATATCAAAAAACGTTTTAACCCCACCAGGAGGGGGAGTATTTCATGGAAGATTGGCAACGTTCTCTATCTGAAAGCGTTGTGACGGAGAAAGATTTGGCTAGATATTTCAACATTAATCCTGATGAGATACGGGAAATTATTAAAGAGTATCCCATGAGGATTCCCAAATATTACTTAAACCTTATTGAGAAGCCAGGGGATCCCATCTGGCTTCAAGCTGTACCAGATGTTCGGGAAATTCAAGATACAGGGTGTCCCGATGATCCTCTCCACGAAGATGTTGATAGTCCTGTGCCTAACCTGGTCCATCGATATCCGGATCGGGTTCTGTTCCTTGTTACGTTCCAGTGTACCATGTATTGCCGGTTCTGCACCAGGAAAAGAGGCGTAGGCCATCCGGGTTTTGTAGACCGACATGCCTTTGACAAAGCGATCCGATATATTGCCGAGCACGAGGAAATTCGCGATGTCATTCTCTCAGGAGGCGATCCTCTGATACTCACCGATGACAAACTAGAAAGAATTATCGCTCCCCTCAGGGAAATTCCCCATCTGGACATTATTCGAATCGGTACAAAAGTGCCCTGCACCTTCCCTGAAAGGATTACCCAAAGCCTCTGTGATATGCTCAAGAAGTACCATCCTCTGTTTATCAATGTGCACTTCAACCATCCCCGGGAGTTGACGCCTCAGGCCAAAAAAGCCTGCGAGATGCTGGCCGATGCCGGGATTCCTTTGGGAAATCAGACGGTTCTCTTGAAAGGGGTCAATGATGACCCGGAAGTGATGAGTGCTCTGATGAAAGGTCTCTTGAAGATGCGGGTAAAACCTTACTATATTTATCAGGCCGACATTACGAAAGGAACCAACCATTTCAGAACCAAGGTGGAGGTTGGACTGAAGATCATGAGGGCGCTTCGAGGCTATACTTCCGGATTAGCCGTACCTTATTTCGTCATCGATGCCCCCGGGGGGGGAGGCAAAATTCCTATCCTTCCAGATTCCATCGTGGGATATGATGAGCAGACGGGGGATTACCTGTTAAGAAATTACGAGGGTAAAATCTTCCGCTATCCCGAAGCCGGCGTCCAGGTGCAGATTTCCCCAGAAAACCAGATTCCCGCCGATTGGATTGCCTAAATTCCCATCTATCCCTTTCCTACCTTTTTCTGTTCGGCATTTAACCCTACAGGTTAGATGCCGAACAACCTGTGGAGTTGACCGAATAGGTCTATTGCGTACCCTTGAAGGATAATTTTCCTTGATTTTTAAAAGGTTTTAAGAAAAGATAATATCAACTTGAGGGTCCAAGCTCGGAATCCAGAATAGCCGGGGAATCGGTCCTGGATTTTATCCGGTTATCCTTCCAGGGTGATCTCCTCACCCTATCCAGATTCTGGATTTCCATGGGTGGGAATTTAAAATGGATGAAACTCTCGAAACTTATCTGCGACAAGGAGCTTCTGAGGTGGGAATAACCCTTTCAGACCTTCAGGTAGAGAAGGCCTTGATTTACCTTCAAGAACTTAAGAAATGGAATGTAAAAATAAACTTGACAGGACTTCAGGATGAGGTCATGATAATTCAACATCTTTTTGTAGATTCTCTCAGTTGTGTACTATCGGGAGAACTGGAAGGATCTGTGAGAGTGATGGATGTAGGAACGGGAGCGGGTTTTCCTGGAATACCCCTTAAACTTTATAATCCCGATCTACGGTTGACTTTACTGGATGCTTCTCACAAAAAAATTGTTTTCTTAAAAAATGTGTGCCGAAAATTGGGGTTTTTAGATGTGAGATGTCTGGCAAAGCGGGTGGAAGATTTAAGGGGAGAAGAAGAGACCCGCATGGATATAGTGGTCTCGAGGGCCATGGGATCTCTGATAGACCTTGTTTATCTCTGCGATTCGGTGTTTATAGCTCCGTTTAAATTGCTTCTTCAAAGGGGTAGAGAAGGAGAGCAGGAGACCTTAGAGGCGCTGCCTCAAATTCAAAGAAAAGGTTTTGAGCTGGTGAAACTCATTCCGGTACAACTTTCCTTTTTAAAGCATCCCAGGTTTTTGGTTTTACTCCAGAAGAGGGAAAGAAACTTAACCGGAATGGATAAACCGAAATCCTTCTCCCAAGAAGATGGTTCTTGAAGGAGCTGAGAGGGAGTCCAATGAGGGGTTAGACCACAGGCCACGTAGTAGATGTTTCACGTGAAACACTATGTCTCGAGTCATCACAGTTGCCAATCAAAAAGGTGGGGTCGGTAAAACGACGACTGCAATTAATCTGGCGGCTTGTCTAGCCGTTGCTAAACGAAAAACCTTGTTGATCGATATAGATCCTCAGGCTAATGCCTGTAGCGGTATCGGTCTTGACCGAAGTAAAGTTAAGGCGAGTATTTACCATGTTTTGATTAACCAACAAAGCGTGGAATCCGTGATAGTACCGACCTATATTAAAGACTTAGATCTTCTTCCGTCCCATATCCAACTGGCCGGGGCGGAGATCGAGTTGGTTAGCACCATTGCCAGAGAAATGAAACTTAAACAAGCCCTGGAGAAAGTTCGGGAGCGATATGATTACCTCATCATTGACTGTCCCCCCTCCCTCGGACTTCTAACCGTCAATGCTCTGACCGCTTCTGACTCTGTCCTCATTCCGATTCAGTGTGAATATTTCGCTCTAGAGGGAGTTTCTCAGCTTATCAATACCATTCATCTTATCAAAAAAGCCTTAAATCCAAACCTGGAAATCGAAGGCATTTTACTTACCATGCATGATAGTCGAACCAATCTTTCTATTCAAGTCATCGAAGAAATCCGAGCCCATTTCAAAGATAAAGTTTATAAGACGGTTATCCCCAGAAATGTTCGTCTGAGTGAAGCCCCCAGCCATGGGAAATCTGTTCTGCACTACGATCCTAAGTCCGTAGGCGCTAAAGCCTACGTACAACTCGCCGTTGAAATTTTGAAACATGAGAAGAAGGGCATTGGGAAGAGGTCTGGAAGCTCTGATACCTAGTGTTGAAATAGAGGAGGAACATAAACTGGTTGAAATCGAAATCGACCGGATTGTTCCTAACCGATACCAACCTAGAAAAACCTTCGATGATGCTAAGCTGGAAGAGCTGGCAGCATCCATTCGAGAACAGGGGGTTCTCCAGCCGATTGTTGTTTGTAAAAAAGATTCCGGTTATGAACTCATACTCGGCGAGAGGCGTCTGCGTGCAGCCAAAAAGGCTGGTCTGACCACTATCCCCGCCGTGCTTAAAGAAGCCTCTGCCGAGGAAATGCTCGCTTTGGCTCTGGTCGAGAATCTCCAACGAGATGATCTTAACCCCATAGAGGAAGCCGAAGCTTTTCGAAGGCTCGTAGAAGATTTTAACCTAACCCAGGAAGATATCGCTCAAAAGGTCGGAAAAGATAGATCTTCGGTGACGAATTACCTCCGCTTGCTCAAACTGCCTGAAGAAATTCAACAGGGTCTGGTCGATGAGAAAATTAGTATGGGACATGCACGGGCTATCCTGGGTTTGAAAAGCCAGGAGGAGCAACTGGAACTTTATAAAAAAATCCTCGCCAGAGGCTTATCGGTCCGCCAGACAGAAGCCCTGGTTCGAGAAACAAAAACAGAGACTCCTCCCGTACGTACACCCAAGTCTGTCTATATTCGTAATATCGAGGAGAAACTGAAACAACATCTTCAAACAAAGGTCTCTATCCTGTCCAAAAAAGGAAAAGGGGAGATAATTATTGAGTATTACTCGGAAGAAGATTTAGACCGAATTTACTCTAAACTCTTTAATGGCTGATAAAAGGAGGTTTTAATCTATGGTAAAATCCACAAACGTTGACGAAAAAGAACTGACGGCTTTTTTAGCCGAAGGAACTAATTTTAAAGGAGATTTGAGCTTTGAGGGAACCGTTCGAATCGATGGTCGGTTCGAAGGAAATATCACCTCTAAAGATTCTTTGATCATCGGTGAAAATGCCGTGGTCGACGGGGAAATCGTCGTTGGAAAAATTATCATCAGTGGAAAGGTCAGCGGAAATATCACCTCAACAGGACTCGTTGAAATTAACTCCACGGCCCAAGTCCATGGAAATATTAAAACAGGCTCCAACAGGTTAATTATCCACGAAGGGGCTATCTTTAGCGGGGGATGTGAAATGAATTCCTCAGATCTATCCGAATCTTCATCTAAGGATTTCCAGCATACCGTACGCCAGATGATAGATGAAGAAACTTAAACTAAAAGTCTGAAAGGGTGGATGGGTGAGCAGGTGAAAAATCTGAAGATCCAAGGTTAAGATGACAGGGGGTTAAAACGGCTCGATCCTCCATCCTCGATCCCCTATCTTCATCCCCTACTCTCCCATTCCCCTTCTCAACGCCACTACCACTTATCCCTATAAGGCTCCGATTTTTTAAAAAAGTGTATGAGAAACAACCCGGCGATAAAACCCCCTATATGGGCAAACCAGGCCGTGCCCCCTCGCTCAATACTCCCAAGACTGGCCGTACCGTTTATAAATTGAATGATAATCCAAAACCCCAATACAAAAAGTGCCGGAATCCGAACCGTTCGAATAAAAAACCCAAATATAAGGAGGGTGAGAATTTTAGCATGGGGATAAAGGAACAGATAAGCTCCTAAAACCCCGGATATGGCACCACTGGCTCCAATCATGGGAATTCGCGAACCGGGAGAAGTCAAAATATGAGAAAGTGCGGCTATAATCCCACATACCAGGTAAAAAATGGTAAAGCGTAAATGCCCCATGGAATCTTCTACATTATTCCCAAAAATCCATAAGTAAAGCATATTTCCGATCAGATGGAAAAAACCGCCGTGTAAAAACATGGAGCTTAAAAGGGTCGTTTGAGCCGAAAAAGGAATTCCTGAATCGAATCCAACCTCATAGCTCACTTTACAGGTATAGGTAATGACACAGGGAATAGCTCCATACCTGTAAACCAGGGCCTCTCCCAATTTTCCTAAAGACAATTGATAAAAAAAGACCAGACAATTCAGTACAATAAGCGCCACAGTTACAACGGGAAAAGACTGGGTTGGATTATCATCTTGAAGGGGTATCATCTAACACCTCGCTTTAACTAAATAGCCGAGAACGAAGCATTTCCCGTCCATAAAAATAAATACTCCGCTCCAGGTCGACCCATGCATAAAAAGTTGTTTTCTCTATAAAATCTTCCCTTGCAGGGAATTTATCTCTTTTATAGAAAATTTCAAATTATTTGACCGGAGCCCTTCCTGAAGGGATTGCCTTTGCTTTCATCGATGGTAAATCTAAGATCTCCTTCAGCAGAACATCGGAGATCTGGCCCCAAACATCAGGAGGTAACTGGGGTTGTATCGCCGAATTTCCATCATCCGGGTCTTTAAATAAAAATAACAATTCGGTCAGACCTGAAGCCTGATAGCCTGGTCCCGGAGCCCAGCCATCCCCATCTCGATCCAGATAGGGATCTATTCCCATAATATAACTCAGATCGTAAAGTGGTGCCCTTAACCCCAGAACTTCATTCAGGCGGGTCAATACAAAATTGGCGATAAGGGCCTGTCCGCTATACCCCGGGTGAACTCCATCCAGGGAAAAACTTCCGCCCCGAACCCATTTTCTGCTAAAAACTCGATTATCGATAATCAGAGAGGTTTTACCGGAAAGCAGATCGTTTAAATATTGACCTATATCGATGAGATGAACATGAGGACCATGGGTCCCGGAAGCTGTTTTAATGATATCGTTAAAGCCCTCAATCCGGGACATGATGTAATATTGCTCTTCTTCCGAAAGAACAAGTTCATCCCGTTGCTGCCCGTTTATCTCCAGGATCTGGTTAACATAATCTATCGGATAGCCACTTTGCAATAATAGATACATAAACCCAAAAGTTAGCAGGGAAATCCGGTCTCCCTGAAAGGGGTCTGTAATAGGTTCTCCCGGTATTGTTACCCGCTTGAACGTAGGGGGGACCGTATAGGCCGGATTGAGTTTCTGTAAATAGTACTCCAGATCTTCAGAGTCCATCAAATAACCTACCGAATTGTAGTAAGGGAGAGTCAAAAGAAAGACCTCTACCGGGGTAGTTACCGGAATCTTCTCGATTTTCAAACGGTTCAATAGGTGATTATATTGATTTGCAAAATCTGAGAGCTCGGTCAAATTCCGTTCGATGGCACTCTGGGTGTAGGGGGCAAAGGATAAATTCCCTTCCTGTTGGCCCAGGCGGAGAAGAAAACTCAGCTCGGGAGTGATTTCAGGTTCGATTTGATCCAAAGGAATCGGCAGAAATATTGGATTCTTACCCCCAGAACCCAGTGCGGCCGTACTGGAGTCGTTATTTCCTATCCAAAAAATGAGGAGCCCTTTGGCCCGATTCGTTAAAAATGCAAACCGGTTTTGGTTTAGGAGCCAGGTAGCCGAATCGATTTGAGATACCGCTTTACCGGCCAACACATTGATGGGATATAATACCTTATCATATTTATCTTCCAGGTTGCCGGGTAACCATTTATCACAAAGATAATCCTGACTAACAAAGGATTTTCCGGTGCCGGCCCGTTTATAGTACTGGATCCCCTCGAGGGAAAAAATATCGGCCCCGTCTACCCCTAAGTTAGTCGGCACAAGACCGGGTACCCAGCGATTTCCACTTTCGTCGAAAATGGGTTGTATAAAATTTAACAGAATGACCTGGGCCAGAGAATCGGCAACTTTTTGAAGATAGGCATTCCAGGTATTGATAAAATTATTAGTCGCATCCATGGTTCCCTGGGTCAGGCTATCTCCCAAACCGATTAAAACGGTCGGAGATCCCGATAGGGGAGCAGAAGGTTGAGAGATCACCGAGAACTTCGATCCTTTCATCCTTACCGGTTGACCTGCAACCCTTTCACAGGGAAATCCTGTAGCTATCAAAAGTATGATCCATAGCTTCAACGTCATCTCAACAACCTTCCGCATCCCTAGCTCCTTATCATTCCCCCTAAAGACATCGCCCCGGAGAATAGAAAGGCTATCCTCTATCCTCGATGCACGATGTAGGAGTTTTAGAGTAAAAAGTACCTTCGACCCCTAGACCGTCTCTACCCTCGGAATATAAAAAGGCGGTATAGGCTGATAGGTAATACTGCAATCTTTTCCCAGTGTATTTTCCGCTTCCTGAATGGCCTCCTCTATGGAGGTAATGGGTTCAAATCCCAATCGTTGTGCAGCTTCGGAATCTGTAGCTCCGGCTAAAAAAACCCGACTTACATGCCGAAGCGCAAAAGCTCCCTGCCCCCATAGAATCAAAGGATGTGCTCCATGATACGCATAGGCATAGCGGTATTTATGGATAAACTCCGGGCGGTGCGCATAATCTTCCGAGTAAACATCCCAGACTTCATAGGGATCTTGCAAGTGAGGAAGAACTTCTTCAAATAGTTCTTTGTAGGAAGGTTGATGAAGGGGATGAAAAACCCGGGGACACGGATGTGCCAGAATCAAGATACCTCCTTCTCGAACGACCGGTTTATTATGATAAAGCCCAAAGCTGTAAGATAAACCTAAATTTCTGACTAAAATTGGATTAATGGTCGAAAGTTTAGAGTAGTGATCCATCTGATTAGAGAGACCGTAAACTACAACATCGCTTTGGCCTTGAACCGATATAACCTGCTGTTTATCCACTATTTTTAGGGTCTCTTCATGGGTTTTCACAGGATGGCCGGCAAACACGGCTATCAATTCCGAGGGCCTGGCAGTATTAAGTACAGACTCTAAAGTCAGGATCCGTCTTCCTCTCCTGTCCAGCTCCGCATCTACCAGTTTTCCCATCTCTCCTAAAAGCTTCTGGAAAGAAGAACGCTTATGATCCATTACCGACTTACCTGAGGCTCCTGGAAAAGGACGGTGATGGTGGCGAATGCTTCGAAAAGAGCTCAAGCCTACTACAATAGATTTCCAGCCCCCATTCATAGCCGAATTGGTTATATTTACATAAATAAAAAGATCAGATTCGATGACAGCTCGATTCACTTCCACCTCAAAACCCCGATCGGTTTCACCTAAATAAAGTAAACTTTCTGGATCTTCTGCATCGTGACAGTATAAATGGCTGGGTCCAAAGGCCTGAACAATCTTAGTTCCCAGAATTGTAGCCAGTTCCTTCCGTGTCCATTTTCGATGGAGGGCATTGGCACATATGAGCCGAATATTGTGTTTAGAAACACCCAATTTCTCTAGCTCTTCCAATAGAATGGTGATGGCCATCTCACGGAAATCGGGAGGCTTCATGGGAATCATGGGCATACACGGGTCATCAAAGGCGATGGCAACCTTGGATTGAGGCCCTACACTCTTGGATAGAGGTTCATGATCGATGGGGGAGGCCAGGGCATCTCGGATAGCCTGCTCGGCATTCTTTAGTGGTGGCAATGGTTCCGGAGGTTGTAAAATTCGGGTACGTTCTGGAAATTCAGTCTTTATCGTGGTATCTCCAAAGGAAACTTCTTTAAGAATCGTACGGGGCATAAAAAACTCCTTTAGTAATTAAATTTGATTTCGATAAATTAAGATAGACTTCCCATGATAAGTAGAGAAACTTCCTCCTTTTGTCAAGGATATTAAAAATGTTCCGTTAGTTTAAAATCACTTCTATTTCCAGATCCCTGTTGAAGAATTTTACAATAGTTCTTTTTTAAAAAGACTTTTTTAAATTATCGTTTTTTTTAGTTTTTCCCAATCCAACCTATAAGCCCATGCCGGAGTTACTTTCCCACCGTCAAAATTTTTTACAGAATAACTGCTACCCCTTTCATCCCCGGTAACCCGTTAAAGTGTTAAAACCGGTTTCCCACAGGTAAGATGGAGTACCGGGAGGTAAATATCTTCCCTGGTATCTTTTTTGCTAGATGCGAGAGATATCGCGTGGGGATGGACTCTGTGAGAAGCAGTTCTTAATAGTTACATAACCGGCAGATAGCAGAAACACTCATGGGAAGGAGGAAGTATGACAAGAAAAGTAAATCTTAAAAAGATAGGGATTTTTGCAGTATTGTTAATGATTCATCTTGGTCTATTTATCGAAAATAGTTGGGCATTAAGCTGGACTTATAGTTATGATCCTTATAATGATGCAACGGGGGGAAATACCTGGGAAGTATATCGGATAGGATATGCCTTTGATGATCAATGGTTGTATTTCAATATATGGACCGGCTATCCAACCCCTACAGGTTACCCAAATTCGCAACCAACGCCGATGGGTCTCGTAACCTATGGGAATACCACCCTGGAGCCTGGTGATTTGTATATTAATGTTAACGGACAGCATAATACCTCTACGGGAACGGTATACGGACTTGGACTTACCGATCATAGCGGGGATATGACCAATGACCCAAACGATAATATTTATGCCTGGTTACCTGTCCAACAAGGTCATTTGTACAGCAATGCGATTTTTGCCACCGGAACCTACGAAGCTTATCCAAATGCAGGTATCACAGGTACACCGTATGATGGAGGACTCGATCCTTTTGGACATGGGAACAATTATCCCACTTTTATTGCAGGTTATGGGACCGATCTCGGCCCACAGACCCAGAATGGGGTTACCTGGGTTTCCTTGGGTACTCGAGATGTAGATCCTTCAACCAATAGGGTTAATAGAACGGTATACGAAGTTAATACGGCTATTAGTTTGGCCAGTTTGGGATTACAAGGCGGTGGATCATTTGAATTCTGGTGGGCACCTGAATGTGGAAATGATGCAGCCATGGTAGCAGGCCAAATCCCAACCCCCGAACCAGCAACCCTGGGCTTATTGACGATTGGCCTTATCGGACTCAGAAGATATGTCTTCCGTCATAAACAGGCCTGATAACTCTTCACCCTCCCCCTTCCTGGGGAGCAGATAAGAAAAGTCTGCTCCCCAATTTTATTTGGATTACCCGGTAAAAGAGAGGAAGTTCAAGATTTTCTCCCTTGACAAACTTTGAAAAGCCCATTACTGATGAACATACAGGCAAAAAACATGGAGTGGGAAAAATAAAACTTAGTATCTCGGGAGGTAACACGTTATGGATCTTCGCTCTCTTCAAAAACCGCTTAAGGAAAAATATCGCGATGACCCTACTGCCTCGCGAATAACCCTTCGGGCCCAGGGCAGCCAGACCACCACCCCTGTGACCTGCTCGGTAGATATCGGAAGAGCTATTTATCAAGCTGAGGCCCACAGTGGTGTTGGAGGCCCCGGTACAGGAGCTTGTTCTGGAGACCTCCTGCTAGGAGCGTTGGCAGCCTGCGCACAGATCACCTGTCAGATGGTGGCCACAGCCATGGGAATACCAACCCGGAGTATTCAGGTTACCGTGGAAGGAGATCTGGATCTTCGGGGTACCTTAGGTATTGCACAAGATGTACCCGTGGGCTTTGAAAGTATTCGGGTTCGGTTTGATATTGATGCGCCAGAAGCAACTCCAGAGCAACTGAGTAAATTGCAAGAGAAAACAGAACAGTACTGCGTGGTTATGCAAACTTTAACCCGACCACCAAAGGTACAAACGGATTGGGTCCCCTTGAGATAAGCTTTTTCTATCCCTTAGAAAAGGAGCCTTATTATGGAATTCAAACCGATCAAAAGTGTTTGCATCATAGGTGCGGGATTCATGGGAACACAAATCGGACTTCAATGTGCCATCTACGGTTATCCTGTCTGGTTTGTAGACACTTCTCAGGCAGCCCTTGAGCAAGCTTCCCGGAGCCATATCCAGGAACTGGAAAACCGGGTTGAAAACCAACGGCTTACTCCAGATGAAAAAATGGCCATCCTCCGTCGAATCCGTTTTACAACCCATATTCGGGAGGGAACTTCCGATGCGGATTTGGTTATCGAAGCAGTTCCAGAACGTTTAGAGCTCAAACGAGAAGTATTCAGACAGTTGGACGAGATCTGCCCCAGCTATACTATTTTAGCAACGAACAGTTCATCTATCCGTATCTCTCTTATTGAAGATGTTACCCATCGGCAAGATCGCGTACTCAATGCCCATTTCTACCCCCCAGTATGGCAACGTTCAATGGTAGAGTTGATGCGTGGTACCTCCACTTCCGATGAGACCATCGAAAGGGTACGCCAGTTTGCCTATACTATTCACGTAACGCCTCTTTTGGTCCTCAAAGAGAGTACCGGCTTTCTTTTCAATCGGGTCTGGCGTGCCATTAAAAAAGAGGTCCTACACCTGGTGGATGAAGGAGTTGCCTCCTATGAAGATGTCGATCGTGCCTGGAGAATCTTTTGGGGAACCCCGCTAGGTCCCTTTGGTATGATGGATATTGTGGGACTTGATGTGGTTCGAGATATCGAAAACATTTACTATAGAGAATCCGGTGATCCTTCCGATGCCCCTCCTAGACTCCTCTTGGACAAAATCGAAAAAGGTGAGTTAGGCGTTAAAACAGGGCGAGGTTTCTATACATATCCCAACCCGGCCTACCAGGACCCTTCCTGGTTGAAAAACACGAAAAAACAACCTGATATCTGACCTTTCCTTTTACATAAATATTTGAGAACCCGAGCGCAGATATCCTGTCTGTCGTACATACAAGCGAGACGCTTGTGTTCCCGGGAATGCAGACTTACGCCAGGTTATTACCCATTTGAAATTAGCCCTAAGCTGACCTACCTCGTGTGAGCCCTTCCCTCAAACTAAACCCCGCCATGAAGCAAGCTGGGCTCGAAGGAATTGCTTTGTTCCCCTTGAATAATATATTTGTTGTCGTCCATCTATTGTAAAGAGGTTGTAGAATAAATAGGCGACCCTGGGGTCGCCTTTAAACTTTTTAAGAATGGCTTTTATAACGCCCTGCTTAAGGAAAAGGCAGATATAGAGGGAAGTTGAACAAAAATTAAACAATCCTAAAAGGACCTTAAAGAGATATGGGAGCAAAAAAAGCCGTTCCGATCCGGCTGATCACAGAGTTCTCTCTCAAACAGGAAGTGGTACGGCCTTTGCTTTTTAAACCTCTACGAGATACAGAGTGAAAAGAATGATAATATTTCTACCTCGGGAGCACGGGTATCTTGTCCATACCTCACCCCTTCTTCCTTTCTTCTGAAGCTTCAAGAGAGGGGAGAGAGAGGAACTTTATAGGGTAATACTTGAAGTTAACATATAAGTTTGTCTAACCCCTCCGGCTCCCATAGGCACTAGGATAAGCTGAAAAGCCCCGTCAGGGGCGAACCGTTGGTAGCCCCTGACGCAAGTCGGGGATTCAGAATTTTTTCAAGCTCCATAGGAGCGGTCTGTTAAACAGGTTGTCCGCTGGGGCTTAGAGAGGGTGGGATCTTGTTTACCCTGGCTTACACTAGGGGCTATCCACAGGTTGCCCCGCTGGGGCTAACCTTCCTAGCCTGGCGCGTATGCCTACGACTCCCCTTCCCTGTAAGGGAAAGAAAGAGTTGAGACCCAGATCATCCCTGAGTCCCCCTTCTCGCATCGGAGGGGGTGAGGGAGTTAGGTTAGAAAAAACCTGCCCCAGAAAGGGAGGATAGGGGTGAGGTCCCGTTACGTTCCCTGGAGTTGTCTTTTAACAGAGTAGCCTCAGAGGGTAGTTCTACCGATTAGGTTACCTTCCAACATTCGGATGTATAACTTAACCATCACAGCTAAGAAGGCAATATACAAACAAAATGAAAGGAGCCGTATCCATGAGAATTGGGAAGAAATGGTATGGAATCTTTGTGGTCTTGCTTTTCTTAATTCCTTTTCCGGCTTTGGCCGGTTCCCCTTTGAAGATCGGGGTAAGTGACTGGCCAGGCTGGGTTGCCTGGTATATAGCTCAGGAAAAGGGATTCTTTAAAAAATATGGGGTGGATGTTGAGCTGGTTTGGTTCCCCGTCTACAGCGACTCCATCTCTGCACTTTCGGCGGCCAAGTTAGACGCTAACTCCCAAACATGGAACGATACCATGGCTCCTATTGCCCAGGGGGTTGACCTCAAGATCATCCTGGTTAATGATAATTCGGCGGGAAATGATGCGGTCGTAGCCAGGCCCACGATTGGGAGTTTGAAGGAATTAAAAGGAAAGACCGTTGCACTGGAGCAGTTTACCGTGAGCCATTTGTTACTGTTATATGCGCTCTCCCAAAATGGGATAGACCCCAACGGGGTTCATCTGGTGAATATGACGGTGGGAGATGCGGCTGCAGCCTTCCTGGCCGGGAAGGTAGATGCAGCAACCCTCTGGAACCCCTGGATCATTAAGGTTCAACAGTCAGGAAAAGGGAAGGTTCTATTTACCTCCCAAGAGGCTCCGGGTCTCATTCCCGATTGTCTGGTTGTGCAAACTTCTGTGCTGAAGGAACGGCGGGAAGATTTCGTCAAAGTCGTTCGAGCCTGGGGGGATACTGTGGATTTTATTAACCAGGATCCCACCGGAGCAGCAGAGATTATGGCCCCAAAGGTGGATATGAAGCCAGGGGATTACGCCCCCTTTCTGAAAGGGACCCGATTCTTCAATCTCCAGGATAATTTAGAGGCCTTCACGGTTTCCTCTTCCATGAAGTCGCTTTATACGAGTGGGGCATTCATTCAGGATTTCCTCTTAAAGCATAAGCTTCTACCCAAGCCCTTTGAAATCCAACAGGCCCTGGATGACTCCCTTATAAAGGAGGTTACCCAAAAGTGAGGATGTCCCTGGCTTTCCGAGAGGAGCTTCCCCAGAGGTCTTTTATCGTTATCGCAGGGAGTGTTTTTTTCCTTCTCTTTGCTTTGTGGTGTGGACTTTCCTATGGAAAATGGGTTTCAGAAGTCTTTCTCCCTACCCCCACAGCAGTCCTTCGAGCCCTCATCGAGCTTGCTCGTGAGCAGGTCCTTCTGCAGGACGTATGGATCAGTAACTTTCGCATTCTGGTTGGATTTCTACTCGCCGTCGTTATCTCTATTCCTTTAGGAATGTTGGTAGGGAATCTGAAGGTCTTTGAAGCGGCCCTGGAACCTTTGATCGGCTTTATCAGGTATATGCCGGTTCCGGCGTTCATCCCTTTGATTATGCTCTATGTGGGGATTGGGGAGGAAGCTAAGATTCTGGTGATCTTCATCGGGGTCGTGGTCCAGATGATTATCATGGTGGCAGATGTAACCAAACAGGTCTCTGCAGATCTCCTCAAAGCAGCCCTCAGCCTGGGAGCGAAACCGGATGAAATTTTTATGAAGGTAATCTGGAAGGCATCAGTTCCTGGAATATTCGATGTCTTGCGGGTGAATCTGGGTTGGGCCTGGACATATCTGGTGGTTGCAGAGCTGGTGGCGGCCAACGAGGGTTTAGGATTCAGGATCCTTAAAGCTCAGAGGTTTTTAAAGACGGATATTATCTTTCTGTACATTTTCGTTATCGGTCTATTAGGCGTTATTTTTGATGTTCTCTTTAAAATACTTCACAAAAGGCTATTTCCCTGGGCCCAGGAAAGGTTAAGAGGATAATGGGAGAAGAAATTCTTAAAATTGACAAGGTTAGCAAGGTCTTTCACGCTAACGTGGGAGAGATCGTTGCGCTGGAGGAAGTAAGCTTTTCTGTCCTAGAGGGTGAGTTTGTCTGTCTGGTAGGACCCTCGGGATGTGGAAAAAGCACGCTGTTATCCATTGTGGCGGGGTTAGAATTTCCTACTGGTGGGGAAATTCTCCTCAGCGGGCAACGGATCACAGGACCCGGTATAGATCGAGGGATGGTTTTCCAGAAGGATTGTCTGTTTCCGTGGTTATCGGTTTCTGACAACGTTCGCTTTGGATTGAACCTTCGGGCTAACCGAAACAACTTATCTTTCTGTCGTATGCAAAGCCTGTTGGATCGTTGCGACTATTTGTTGGAGGTAGTAGGGTTATCCCGATTTAAAGATGCATATCCCAAAGAGTTATCGGGCGGAATGCGTCAACGGGCGGCCCTTGCTCGGGCCCTGGCCAATCAACCTAAGGTACTTCTCATGGACGAACCTTTTGGAGCCCTCGACGCCCAGACCCGAGAGGAGATGCAGGAACTCTTGCTAAAGGTCTGTGAACGACAGGGGACTACCGTCCTCTTCGTTACCCATGATGTCGAAGAAGCTGTATTTCTGGCCGATCGGGTTTTGGTCATGCAGGCCCATCCGGGAAAGATCGTCGGTGAGATTCCTGTTCCCCTTCCCAGGCCACGGAATCTAGAAATGACGTTGGAAGCCTCCTTTCATGCCATCCGGGGGGAAGTCCTCAGGCTCCTTTATCATCGCACCCGTAGAATGTTATCGGAGGAGTTACTTTATAGAATTGTCTAGGTAAAGATGCAGAAACCTACATCTAAGACACTGATTCGGAATGCGGATCTGATCATAACGATGGATCCTGATGTGGGAGAAGGTCCCTTAGGGTTAATCAGGATGGCTGATCTGTTATTAGAGGGAGACAGAATTGGAGCTGTTGGTCGTAATCTGAAGGTTCATGGAGCTACTGTTGTGGAGGCCAGTGGACAGATTGTGATGCCAGGGTTTGTAGATGTACATAATCACCTCCATGAATCCCTCATTCGCGGTTGTGGCACTGATCAAGACCTGTTTGGCTGGCTGGAAGCCTGTGTGTTACCGATTGCACCAAGATTATCGGAAACAGATGCCTATGTGGGGGTTCGACTCAGTGCGTTGGATTTGATTTCCACCGGGGTTACTACGGTGGTTGATTGGGCAGAATTAAATACCCCAAAATGGGCTATTTGGGGGAATATTCGTGCCCTTTTGGACTCTGGATTGCGGTTTGTATTTGCTTATACAGCTGGGGCTTATACAGATAGAGCATCTGAAGGAAGGGATCTCAGGGAGGTCATCGGTGATATCCAGTATGTCAAGCAAGAGTTGATTGATCCTAATCCCCGAGGAAGCCTGCAAATCGGCTCACATCCCATTATTTCGCGTCTTGAGGAGTTCATACATATAACTGCATTGGCCCGGGAACTGGGGGTAAAGTTACACATTCATCTTCTAGAGAATATCAAGGAGAGAAGAAATCAACCTATGGAGGTCCTCAAACAGGCAGGTGCCCTTGGCCCGGACCTGCTGGTTGCCCATGCGATTCATCTGACAGATGAGGAGATAGCTTTGCTGGCAGCCCATGAGGTACGTATTGTTCATAATCCCTTGAGCAACATGCGTCTGGCTTCAGGCATTATTCGCCTACCTGAGTTGCATGCTGCAGGTGTCAAAGTTGGCCTGGGTTTAGATGGTGGAGCCAATGATACCAGCGATATGTTTAATGTCATGCGTACAGCTATAGGGTTACAGCGGGTCAGATTACTGCGTGCGGATACCTTCCCCTCGGTGGTCGAGGTTCTGCGCATGGCGACAAGGGGTGGAGCGGAAGTATTGGATATGGAAGATCAAATAGGTTCCTTGACCCCTGGGAAAAAAGCCGATGTGATTATTCTGAATCCTGCTGACTTCAATTTTGGTCCTTGTTTTAATGGGATCGGTCAAATCGTCTTTAATGCCCAGCCAGTGAATATCAAATGGGTCTTTGTGGACGGTCAGCCCCTCAAAAAAGAAGGCCAGTTAATGAACATACCACCAGATCTTATGCAAAAGGCCGAGGAAGCTGTTGGTCGTATCAAACATAGACTGGAGGGGTATAAATGATAATTTGATATTCATTACACCTGTTCCCCGTGGTGGGCTTTACCCGTTCTTGTAAGAAGGAGGTTCTAAAGTGCGAAACCATAATTATATGGTGAGAAAACAACGAAAAAAAAAGGATAAGAAAAAAGTTTGGATATCCTTTTTTCTCAGCTTGTCTTTTATGCTTTTTTCTTTGATACCAACAGGATATGGTTCACTGCAGCAATCGGGAGAGGCGATAAAGGAATACCTCCAGGTGGGTTATGATCCCTGGATAGGGTATGCGCCTGTCTTCATTGCGCAGGAGAAAGGTTTCTTCCAAGAGCATGGAATAACTGTCAAACTGATACCTTTTTCCGGTCCTGGAGATACCTTGACTGCCTTAATCGCAGGACATCTTGATGTGGGCCTCACCACGGCCAACAATGGGATTCTCTTGCACGACAAGGGAGCATCGATCGTCAATGTTTTCTTCACCGATTCATCTAATGGTGCGGATGCTATCGTTGCTCGAAAAGAGATTACTTCTCTAAAGGATTTAAAAGGTAAGCGCATAGCCGCCACGTTGGGAGAGGTCAACCACTTTCTTTTGCTCCTGGCTCTGGAGCGTGCAGGTCTGAAAGAAGCAGAAGTTGAAATTGTTAATATGAATGCCGACGACGCCGGAGCCGCTTTTATCGCGGGCAGCCTGGATGCGGTAGTGACCTGGGAGCCTTGGGTATCTAAGGCAGTTTCGGAAGGGAATGGCCGGATTATCTTTTCAAGCCATGATGTGCCGAATGCAATCTTGGATACCGTGGCTGTTTCTAAAAAGACTCTGATGGAACGTCCGGAGGATATCTCAAGGTTTCTCACCAGTATGGATCAAGGCGTCCAATACCTGCACAAAAATCCAGAGGTAAGTGTTCAGATCGTTGCCAAATGGCTGAATGTACAACCTGCTGAAGTCGTAGATATGCTCAAGGGTGTAAAAGTTTTCGATTTTCGGGATAATCAAGAGTTATTCGGCCTGCCCCAAAAACCAGGTCCAGCTTACACCGCCTTGGAAAAAGTAGCTGATTTTCTTTTAAAGCAACAGGTAATCAAGCATCAGGTAAATATCTCTACCCTTCTGGAAGGAAAGTTTGTGCAATCCCAATGATCTCAGGAGTTATCTAAAGATGCAGGTGTTTTGTAAAGACGGGCGCTTTTTTGTATTCTCCCCTGAGAAAACGGCGTTGCTCGTTATTGACATGCAGAGGGACTTTTGCTGCCAGGGGGGCTATGGACATGTTGCAGGCGGGAATGTTGCACCCCTCCACGTGATTCTCCCTCGCGTGCGAGAAATCCTAAATGCCGCACGGAGCCTGGGACTTTGGATTGTGCACACGCGGGAAGGACATCTCCCAGATCTGTCAGATTGCCCCCAGGCTAAGCGAGAACGAAGTCGCTATGCCGGAGCGGAGATCGGGGCTAAAGGTCCTCTAGGGCGCTTTTTAATCCGTGGAGAATTCGGACATGATTTTGTCGATGAACTGACACCGCTTCCAGGTGAGTTGATCATCGATAAGCCCGGATTTGGTGCGTTCTACAAGACGAATCTGGAAAATTTGCTGAAAGAACGGGGGATTACCCACCTGATTTTTACCGGAGTAACTACGGAAGTCTGTGTTCACTCCACGCTACGTGAGGCAGTGGATCGTGGATTTTATTGTCTTCTTTTGGAAGATTGCTGTGCAGCCTATGACATGGCGTTACACCAGGCTGCAGTACGTATGATAGAGAGCGAAGGGGGAATCTTTGGATGGGTCAGTACGGCCAGAGAATTCCTTAAAGCTATAGCTTTATTAGAAAAATAAGATTTTTGCATTTTCATTATCTCAGAAGGAGGACAGGCATGAAAAATAATCGTTCCAACGAGAAGTCCCATTCCCCAGAGCTTCAGGGGAAGAAAGCTACGGAGAAGGAAAAGCAGTTATCCACCAGGCGATACCAGGAGTTGATTGAACAAGCCCTGACTTTTGGACTTCCAGCAGCAGAGAGCGTTCAGGATAGAACCATCTCCTGCTTTGCAAGAAGAGATCTTCCTCCCTTTGCAGGGATTAATACCTTTCTTAAGGCTCCCTATCTGGAGGATGTCAGAAAAGTTTCAGGTCATGATGTCGGTATCATTGGAGTCCCTCTAGATACAGGAACGACCTACCGAAGTGGAACCCGGTTTGGCCCTCAGGCCATTCGTCGCATCTCGGCGCTCTATCTCACGTACAGTTTTGAACTCGGAGTAGACCTTCGGGAACAACTAGACCTGGTGGATTTAGGTGACGTCTTTGTCATTCCTGGAAATCTGGAAAAAAGCTTTGATCAAATCACCAAGGCGGTCTCCTTTGTCTCCGGACATGGGGTTTTCCCCGTTGTATTGGGAGGAGATCACTCCATTGGATTTGCTACAGTTCGGGGGGTTGCTCAGCATGTGGATGGTAATGTAGGAATCATCCATTTTGACCGTCATATCGATACGGAAGAGAAGGATATGGATGAACGGATGCACACCTGTCCCTGGTTCCACGCTACCCAACTCCCCAATGTTAAACCCCAAAATCTGGTCCAGATCGGAATCGGAGGCTGGCAGGTGAGGCGGGGGGGAATCCAGGTGGCCCGAGAGCGGGGCACTACCATTCTTACGGTCCAGGATGTAGAAGAGCTTGGGATTGAAAGGGCAGCTGAAATCGCCCTGGAGATAGCCTGGAAAGACGCCAAAGCGGTTTATTTGAGCTTCGATATCGACTCCATCGATCCGGCCTATGCTCCAGGAACCGGCTGGCCGGAGCCGGGCGGATTCACTCCCCGGGAAGCCTCAAAACTCCTAACCCTCATCGCCCAGGAGGGATTATGTGGCATGGAAGTCGTGGAGGTCTCTCCTCCTTATGATGTCTCCGATTTGACAGCCCTGATGGCCCTCCGGGTCATTTGTGATACCCTGGGAACCCTGGTTGAGAAAGGTTATCTCCCCCAAAGACGTGGAAACTGAAAAGGAAAACGGGATGAAGGGGAAAACTCATCGCTTTTGAATCATTTCTTGGGCTTGCCTTCAAGTTTTTCCCAGGATTACCTCAGGATTATCTCTGTCCAGACCTCCCTGGAAAACTCGACTTTGGCGGATGTCGGCGGCATCAATTCGCATCAGCTCTTCCTTTGAAATACAACCTCCTTGCTGGATAATGCGGTTTGCATGGCGCAGCTTAATCCGGTCAATGGCATTGCGCACGCTGCGAGCATTGGCAAAGTGCGGTTGCTGGATACGTAATTGTAAATATTCGGCAAAGGCTTGTCGGGATTCCTCATCAAAGGTATACATCTGCTGGCGCAACATCAACTCTGCAATGGCCATTAATTCCTCCAAAGAGTAATCGGGGAAGTCTATATGATGGGCAATACGTGAGTGGAAGCCTGGATTAGATTGGAAAAACGTAGCCATTCGCTCCTTATAACCTGCCAGAATAACCACTAACTCATTGCGCTGATTCTCCATGGCCTGCAATAGCATTTCGATGGCCTCTTGACCGTAGTCCCGCTCATTTTCGGGACGATATAAATAATACGCTTCATCGATGAACAATACACCCCCCATAGCCCTCT
>JAUQPW010000180.1 GCA_030550175.1 bacterium | reverse complement strand
AGCGCCGGGGACCAGGAATACATCCTGGAAGCTTTGAATGATTAACCCTTAAGAATTATCAAACTCCTATGCCTGTATCTTTAGTAACCAGACCGATAATCTATCCAGAAAGTGATGGGCGACCGATAGCCGATAATACAAAGCAGTTTCGTTGGATTGTAACCATTGAGGGTGGACTGGAGGCGCTCTTTCGCGAACGGGAAGATGTGTTTGTAGCCGGCGACTTATTGTGGTATCCTGTGGAAGGTCGACCTGATATCCGTACGGCCCCGGATATAAGGGTGGTCTTTGGACAACCCAAAGGGGACCGGGGTTCGTATTTACAATGGCAGGAGGGAGGAATCCCGCCCTAGGTTGTGTTTGAAATTCTATCACCGAGTAATACCCTGGCCGAGATGACACACAAGTTCCGCTTTTATGAACGTTAGGGGGTAGAAGAGTATTATGTATACGATCCGGATAAAGGTGAGTTGAGCGGTTGGCAACGAAGAGGTAGAAAAAATTTGGAATTCAACATGACCCCGGGTCCCTGAGAAGGTTCGTAATACCAAACCTTCGTGGTAAAATTTACATAAACCATGAATAGCAAAGAGAGTTCATTGGAAAATTCCACCATCCAGTCTGCTACCAAAACTTCGTTATGGTTCAGTAGCCTCCATACCCTGGGAACCAGTGTTATTTCGATCCCGTTAGGACTCGTAAGCAGTATTTTAATTGCTCGAACTCTGGGTCCAACCGGCAAGGGTAGCTATGATCTGGTAAT
The DNA here is from genome assembly GCA_030550175.1 of bacterium. Lineage (GTDB taxonomy): Bacteria > Moduliflexota > Moduliflexia > Moduliflexales > JAUQPW01 > JAUQPW01. Next base: position 2,720 of record JAUQPW010000180.1, on the reverse strand, counting down.
GGTAACCACGGCGTTATTAAGTATGATACTGGGTTTTTCAATCCCATCGGGTATAACCTACGTGGTGGCACGAGGGAAGGCTGCCCTTGATTTACTGTTTTTGAGACTGATATGGACCGCTCTGCTGCAAGGTCTTTTAGCGGTCATGCTATTATATGCCCTTCAATATACCGGTTATTCTACCCTGTTCTTGCCTCCTCAGACGGGAAACTGGATCATCACGGCCATCGTTATTTCTCTCGTTTTTAGTCTGTTGTCCGGTTACTGGCGTGCCATGTTGATCGGTCTTCAACAAATTACCCTGGCTAACAAAGCTGATCTCCTGAGCCGAGTGTTGCAACTCGTGTTGCTATTGGCCGGAATTGGAATTCTGATCCTACTAAAACACCAACCCTCGCCACCGATATTTATATGGATCAACGTAGCCGTAATAATTTTAACCAATTTCATCTTCCTGAGAGTAGTACGCCCCTTCCCACCCTTTTTCAGGGATGGGTTTTTCTCTAACTTAGCCCCCTCACCCCCTCACTCCCAACCCTCTCCCAACCCTCTCCTGAAGCTTCGGGAAAGGGAGACAGGGGATGAAGGAGTCGGAGAGGTCAGGTCCAACAAACCTGCCCCAGAAAATCCCCCACCTCTCTTCCCCTGGAGGCCTTCATTCTACGTATCGACACAGGATACCGGTGGCTTCGGAGAGGTTATGAGATATGCCTTTCCCTGCTACCTGGCCAATCTGATCCAGTTTCTTAACTATCGTCTGGATGTTTTCATCGTCAGCTTCTTCGTCGGTGTAAAAGGGGTTGGACTTTATACGCTTGCCGTCAGCCTGGCCCAGTTGATCTGGTTAATCTCCAATGCAGCGGCTACCGTCCTGCTGCCTAGAGTCGCTGCTTTGCAGAATACCGTCTCGGAGAATGTAACCCACACAACCCAAATAACCCGTGTTAGTTTCTGGCTGAGCTTTATATCGGCTCTATTCCTGGCCTTACTTGCCGACCAGATATTGCCATGGGTATACGGTGAAGCCTTTCGACAAAGTATAGCACCACTTTTGGGGTTGTTACCGGGGATCGTCACCTTTAGTATGGTAAATGTTCTCGCTTCGTACATTGCCGGAATCGGAAAACCTCAACTTAATTTGGCTGTTTCTTCGGTGGGACTGGTTGTAACGATTATCTTCGATTTATTGTTAATTCCACGCTTCGGTATCGTCGGGGCTGCAATGGCCAGTACTTTGTCTTACTCCATAAGTGCTCTTTTGACCCTGGAAATCTTCACCCGAAAATCGAAAGTGCCTGTCCGGCAGGTCCTGTTACCGACTTCAGAAGATATACGAGGGGTTATTTCATTAGTGCGGAAGTTATTCAGGCGTACACCTCTTCAAAAGGAAGGTTGAGATGAAGCGGAAGGTTTTAATTCTGGCCTCCTGGTATCCCGGCGAGACTTCTCCGGTTAGTGGTATCTTCATTCAAGATCAGGCTGTGGTTTTATCCAGGAAATACGATGTAAGGGTCTTGGTGCCAAAACCGATTGGATGGCGGGAAGTTTTAAAAGGGCGTGCAGGACCAAAATCGCATATAGAGCAGCGTGCAGGATTAACCGTTTACCGTGAGCAGGAATTAATCTATAAGCCCCGTATTCTGGCACAGGTGTATGAGATTTATCATCGAATGACCGGACACCATCCTGAAATTTATAGGAACGTCGAAGATATTATTTATGCCTGGTATTTTGATAGCTATGATCGGGCGGCCAAACGAGGTTTTGAGGCAATACTCGCTACATGGGGCAAACCGGATATTATCCATGCCCACGTGGTCTTACCTGGAGGATGGGCTGCTGCTAATTTAGGGAAACGATACGGTGTTCCCGTGGTGCTAACCGAACATTCAGGTCCGTTTTCTGTGCATCTACAAACCCACTATCAACGGTATTTGGTGAGAGCAACGTTCCTACAAGTTAACCATGTTATTGCCGTAAGTCCTGCTCTGTTACAGCAAATCCAGGCCGTCCAGGATCCCATTTCGGCCAGTGTTATAGGTGAAGTAGTCAAGACGGAATTCTTCGGGGTCTCAGAGGATAAAACTGAACAACTTTCTGGATCCTTAACGCGCTTTCTGTCTATCGCGTTGCTGACAGAAGTTAAGGGACTTATTTATCTGCTGGAGGCTGCAAAACTCCTTGTGCAGCGGGGGGTGTTGTCCTTTGAATTAATCATCGGAGGAGATGGCCCGGAACGGCCCAGGCTGGAACAGATGGCCCGGGCTTCAGGGCTATCGGATCAATGTCGTTTCTTGGGTTTACTAACTCCCCTGGAGGTCAGGAACTGGATCCAGCGGTGTAATGTCTTTGTGATGCCCAGCCTCCATGAATCTTTTTGTATTGCGTTGTGCGAGGCAATGGCCTGCGGTAAACCGGTCATTTCAACCCGCTGTGGAGGTCCTGAACATACAGTAACACCCGATACAGGGATACTGGTAGAGGTAGCCAATCCAGAAGCCCTCGCCGATGCTATGGAAAGGTTTATTTTAGGAAAAGTTAAATATGATCCCTACCGGATACGCCAGAGTGTGAGAGATCGATTTGGTGAAGAGGCTTTTCTGCGGAATATATCCCGAGTCTATGAAGAAGTGGTGGATGATATGCCCCCAAAAGTGAGACAGGAGTTATGAGAGACTTTACCGCCCCGCTCCCAATTTTTGAGACATCAGTTATGTCAA
>JAUQPW010000179.1 GCA_030550175.1 bacterium | reverse complement strand
AAAAGATTCTAAAAGCTCTGTAAGGGTAGACATAGGTTAGAAGCCTTCTTTTTTCTTTCCGAATTCTCAGGACCCCATGGCAATCGCCAACCCTGGAAGCCATCTTTTAATGGATGTACAAGCCTGGGGTAAGGGGTTTTACGGATCGACTCCCCTTCTTCCAGGGGTGAAACCAAAGGGGTATAATCCGGTATAGTAGAAACATTCTATTATATAATATTATAAACCCAAATTTTAACCTTTAAAAGGTAAAGGTTTGATTTAGTACCTGTGTTAATTTAGTTGGCGGATGGATCATCGGCTTTTCCTCCTTTGGTTTTAAAGGTTCTTGATTTTTTAAGAGAATACGAAACTGATGATCTTTTAGTCAAGCTAAACTAAACTAAATTAATACAGATACACCTTCTCACAATTCCCTTGACAAAGAAACCATTTTTAAGGAACATAAGAGAAGATAAAGATTTTTATTTTTCAAGTTTATGGAGGTTGTGTTTCACGAGTGGTAGGATGTTCCTACGACTTGTGCGATAGCCTTTTACCAACGAGGGGAGTTAGCTTTGGCAGAAGCCTTTGTTAATAAAAGTGATCTGGAAATTGTAGAGCATATCGCCCGAAGTCGGGAGAAAATCCTGACCGAGGTAAGTAAGGTGATTGTTGGACAGGAGAAAGTTTTAGACGAGCTGTTGATAGCCCTTTTTTCTCAAGGGCACTGTCTTTTTGTGGGGGTTCCCGGGCTGGCCAAGACTTTACTGGTTAATACTCTGGCCAGGGTCTTGGATTTAGAGTTTAAGCGGGTCCAATTCACTCCAGATTTGATGCCTTCTGATATCACCGGAACGGACATTCTGGAGGAAGATCCGGTTACCAAACAGCGAACTTTCAAGTTTATCAAAGGCCCGATTTTTTGTAATATCCTTCTGGCCGATGAGATCAATCGGACGCCACCTAAAACCCAAGCAGCTTTGCTTCAGGCCATGCAAGAGTATAAAGTCTCGGCAGGTGGCACAACCTATCCGCTTAGCCCTCCCTTTTTCGTTCTGGCAACCCAGAACCCTATCGAACAGGAAGGAACTTATCCGCTTCCCGAGGCTGAGCTGGATCGGTTTATGTTGAATATCTACGTCAACTATCCCCAGATGGAAGAGGAAATGCAAATTGTAAAGCGGACCACTTCAGATCTAGATCCCCAGGTAGAGGTGGTCCTCAATGCTGCGGAAATCTTAGCTCTTCAACGGATGGTTCGTCGAGTACCTTGCTCGGATTATGTAATTTCCTATGCCGTTCGGCTGGTCAGAAACTCACGGCCTACCGAACCCACGGCTTTCGATTTTATCAAAAACTGGGTAGACTGGGGTGCCGGTCCACGCGCTTCCCAATATCTCATCCTGGGTGGAAAAGCCCGGGCCATTCTACGAGGGCGTTACGCCGTATCCACCGAAGATATCCGGGCTATTGCTCCTTCGGTCTTACGCCATCGGATTGTAACCAATTTTAAAGCAGAAGCGGAAGGGATCTCTTCCCTGGATATTATCCAAAAACTCATAGAGGAAACACCGGAGACTATTTCTTAAAAGCCTAAAGTACCGGGAAGCCCAAAGTTCAGAGTTTTCCATGGGAAGGCTTTAAACTTTGGACTCTGGATTAAAAAAGAAGTGGTTGTATCATCTCATCGAACTTTCCTGGATCCCACGGTCATTGCCAAGTTATCCAGTATTTCCCTCAAAGCCACATATATTGTAGAGGGGACTATCGCAGGACTTCATAAAAGTCCTTACCATGGATTTAGTGTGGAGTTTTCCGAACATCGAGAATACGTAGAAGGGGACGAAATTCGGCATATCGATTGGAAACTCTATGGCAAGTCGGATAAATATTACGTTAAACAGTTTGAAGAAGAATCCAATCTAAGATGTTATCTGCTATTGGATAGCAGTAATTCTATGGGGTATAGCTCGGATGGTAAAATGACAAAGTTAGAGTACGGGAGTTACGTGGCAGCTTCTCTGGCTTATTTGATGGTTAAACAGGGAGACGCCGTGGGATTTATGACCTTTAATGAGGATATTGCGGATTTTGTTCCTCCTCGCTCGACCCTTTCCCATATCAGAGTGATTCATGACAAACTGGAGAATCTAAAGCCTTCAAAGAAGACGAATATCAGCAAGGCCTTAACGGATTTAGCAAAGAATATTAAAAGACGCGGGCTTATCATTGTCATCTCAGATCTGTTTGATGACCCCAAACGGGTCCTGGATAGCTTAAAGCACTTCAGATACAGAAAGCACGAGGTGGTTGTATTGCATATCCTGGATACGGCGGAACTGGAATTTCCTTTCAGCGATTTCATCTTGTTTGAAGACATGGAGTCAGATCTGAAAGTCATGGCAGATAGTAAGGCCATTCGAAATGAGTATTTATCTCGTATCCGTGCTTTTATAGACGAGCTCCGGGATAACTGCCGAAAGAATCGAATTGATTATGCCCTGTTTAATACTTCCACACCTTTGGATGCAACCCTTGCAACCTATCTGCTACGAAGAAATAAATACTAAATAAATAGTACTGAGTACTGAGTGCTAAGTACCGAGTCCTGAACACTCAGCACTCAGTACTCAGTACTTTGTTATGTTTTCATTTTTAAATCCCTTTTATTTATTCGGGCTGACTTTAGCCTCTATACCCATTATTATTCATATGATTCACCGGCGAAAAGCGAAACCCATGTGGTTTCCGGCCGTGGAATTCGTATTGCTCTCCAACCGGGAGGTTGCCCGAAGGTTGAAACTCCGGGAAATTTTACTGTTGATATTACGGACCCTTATGGTAATCTTGCTGGTACTCACCTTTTCTCGCCCTCTTTTAAATGCCTCTATCGGCCAGGATACCCAACGACCCAACAGTGCGGTTATTTTGTTGGATAACTCGTACAGCACCCGATATCAAGAACCCGAAAGTACTCGATTTGAACAGGCCAAAGAGATTGCACGCCAGATCGTTAAAAAATCCCGAGGACAGGATAGCCTCGGTTTAGTTTTTAGCGATAACGAAAAAGTAACCACCTCGATCCCCCTTATCTTTGATCGGCAGAAGCTTCTAGGAGAAATTGATAAAGCAGAACCCTCCTATTTAGCTGCGGATTTTTCCGGTGCCCTGGATAAAGCGTACACCTTCCTGAAGGATTCAAATTTTTTGGATAAGAACCTTTATATCATCACCGATTTAGCCCGAAACGGATGGGAATCTGTAAATGCCGCGAATATTAAGTTTTTTAATCCTCAGGTCAGAGTTTATGTGATTAACCTGGCCGAAAATGAAGAACGAGACAATGTGGCCATCCAGGATGTACAACTCAATCAAAATTTCATCGGAGTGGATCTGCCGGTTTCCGTAAAAGTTAAGGTAAAGAACTTTTCTTCTAACCCGGTTAAGAGTTTGACCGCCCGGTTGTACATTGAGGGGAAAAAAGTTGCCCAGAAGTTCCTCAATATCAAACCCATGG
>JAUQPW010000005.1 GCA_030550175.1 bacterium | reverse complement strand
TCAATGGAATTCCGGTTAGAAGGTTTAAAACCAATCATATGCGATCTCCTCGAAAATTCGACAGGCTCTCCCAAAAGCTCTACGGTAACCCCCATACTTATCTGGATGAAATATACTGGATGATCCAGCAAGGTCCCTATTCTTCGGGATTACTTAACTATATCAAGGAAAACCGGCAGTACTACCATCGTTTTCTCTTTTATACCTACCTCTATCCAACGACGTATTTCGGGATGCAGTTAGTTCCGGAGAAAAGTCTTTTCGTTCCCACGGCCCACGATGAACCTCCCATATATTTCGATATTTTTAAAGCCCTTTTCCACCTCCCCAGGGGCATTTTTTATCTTACTCAAGAGGAAAAAGAGTTTGTAACGGGCCTGTTTAACAATGGCGGAATTCCCCACGAAGTGCTGGGAGTAGGGGTTCAACTCCCTGAGAAGTTAGATCCTGAAGCTTTTCGATCCCGATTCCAGATTTCCGAAGATTTCATCTTGTATGCCGGTCGGATTGACGAAGGGAAAGGATGCGGTCAACTCATCCACTACTTTCTGAAATACAAAACCTGCCACCCATCCCCCCTTAAACTGATCCTTATAGGTAAGCTGGCCATGCAGGTTCCCCATCATCCGGATATTCAAGTCTTGGGGTATGTTTCCGATGAAGATAAATTTAACGCCATGAAGGCAGCAACGGTGCTGGTAGCCCCTTCCTTGATGGAAAGTTTATCCATTGCCTCCTTAGAAGCCTGGGGGGTTGGAACCCCGGTTTTGGCCAATGAAGGTTGTTCTGTCCTCAAAGGCCATTGCATCAAAAGCAATGCCGGACTCTACTATGGCAATTATGAGGAGTTTCAGGCCTGTCTGGATTTGTTGCTGGGTAATCCCGAACTGCGTCGTAAATTGGGGGAAAATGGAGTTCGTTATATTCAGAAAGATTATCAATGGCCCGTTATCGAAGCCAAGCTCCAAAAGATGATTCGGCTTTTAGGTGTCTAAAGTTCCTTTTAGTTTTAGACGCTTAAGTGGGCTTAAAACATTTCAGGCACTTTAACATGCGAGACCTTATCCTCCGGAGTTTTAAAGAAAGTGCAGAATTGAAAACCCGGTTTATTGAGACCCATTTAGACCTGGTTATTTCGGTGGCCAACGAGCTGGTTCAGGCCTTAAGGTCTGGAAAGAAATTACTTGCCTTTGGTAACGGGGGTAGTGCCGCCGATGCGCAGCATATGGCCGGGGAGTTGGTAAATCGGTTTAAATTTGATCGTCCGGCTCTACCGGCACTTTCTTTAGCTACGGATACTTCTGTGCTTACTGCTATCGGCAATGATAGTGATTACTCTCAAATTTTTGCCAGACAGATTGAAGCCCTGGGGCAAGAAGGGGACATCGCCCTCGCCATCAGTACCAGTGGTAATTCTCTGAATGTCCTTCGTGGTGTGGAAGCAGCCCGGAGAAAGAAGTTGAAGACGATGGCTTTTACGGGTAAAGATGGGGGGAGATTAGCGTCTCTGGTCGATTATGCCATTATCGTTCCTTCCCCGGAAACTCCCAGGATTCAGGAAGTTCATTTGACTTTGATTCATGTAATTTGTGAGATTATCGAGCATGAGTTGTTCAAGGCGTAAGGGGTCATGCGTACGGCGTCCTGTGGTTTATAGGTCTTCTACGCGTTACGTACCCCATATTACGTAATTACCTTGTTTTACGAGCCTATTAATCTGGAAAAAATTAAGACCTATTCCCTGTTGGATCGAAAAAGTAAGGTGAAGATTGATGATTTTGCCCATCGCTGGCACAAGAAGGGAAGTTTTCAGGATTTTATCTCTTCCCTGCCGCGTATTTTGGCTGGAACCGATCTCCGACAGATTATAGATGCTGTCGTAGCTGCAGTTAAGGCCCATAGGCCGGTTGTCTTCGCCATGGGAGCCCATGTGATTAAGTGTGGCCTTTCGCCTGTCATCATAGATCTCATGGAAAAGGGGATCGTCTCGGCGATTGCCCTGAACGGGGCCGGAATCATCCATGATTTTGAGTTGGCTTTGGCCGGGAAAACCTCCGAGGAGGTTGAGGAAGGTCTCTCCACAGGAGAATTTGGGATGGCTCGAGAGACGGGAGAATTTCTCAATGGGGCCATTGAAAAAGGAGTTCGAGATCACTTGGGGATAGGAGCTGCTGTAGGTCGAGAGTTAATAAATTTAAGCCCGGCGTATCTAGATTACAGCCTTCTGGCAGCCGCCTATCGATTGAAGTTACCGGCCACCGTTCATATCGCTCTCGGTACGGATATCATTCATATGCATCCCAGGGCAAAGGGATCTGCATTGGGGGAAGGGAGTCTCCGGGATTTTAAAATTTTTGCCTCGGTGATTTCGAACCTGGAAGGGGGCGTCTATTTCAATATCGGCTCGGCAGTTCTTCTTCCCGAAGTATTTCTAAAAGCTATTACGCTGGTTCGAAATCTAGGCTACTCCGTTGAGAACTTTGTGACGGTTAATATGGACTTTATTAAACACTACCGACCCACCCAGAATGTGATAAACCGTCCTGTTTCAGGTAGCGGAAAAGGGTATGCCCTCTTTGGTCACCACGAAATCATGCTCCCTCTTCTTGCTGCCGGAATTATTGAGGAACTCGATTAAGTGAATCATAGGTCATGAGTGGTGAATTTATCTGGCAGATCCGCATCTCTCATGGCTTAACGATCCATAATTGTTTTATGAGGATCAGGAAAGCTTTCCGGGCTGGAAGTTTTTATCCGGCCTCCCGCTCTGCCTGCCTTCAATTATTAGAAACCTGCTTGAGTCAGGTTCCTGTTCCCGAAGAACCTTCTCGCATTATTGCAGGCATTGTCCCTCATGCAGGATGGGTATATTCGGGGCCCACAGCCGGTAAAGTGTTTTACAATATTAAAGAAAAAATGGGAAAAGTAACTGAAGCTCCGGTGTTTCTGATTTATGGGGCCGTTCATGTCTGGGGCGCCGAGGTTCCTTCTCTATATCCGGAAGGTTATTGGGAGACTCCTTTGGGCAAAATAGAAGTGGCCGGCGAATTGGCCGAGAAAATACTCGCCGAAGATATTCCGGTGGTGGCTGATCTGGAAGTTCATGCCAGGGAACATTCTATAGAAGTGCAGGTCCCTTTTATCCAGTACCTGTTCCCCGACGCTAAAATTCTTCCCATTATGGTTCCACCGGATAACCAGGCGGTCACCCTGGGAGAGCGTATAGGTACTCTCCTTTCCACCTGGAACCAACCCGTCATAGTTTTAGGAAGTACTGATTTAACCCATTATGGCCCAGGCTATCGTTTTACCCCGGCCGGGGTCGGACCTGAAACCCTGGCCTGGAGCAAAGGTAACGATCGCCGGATGATTCAATTGGCCCTGGAAATGAAAACAGAAAACGCCATTCCGGAAGCCAGATCCCATCATAATGCCTGTGGAGCCGGAGCTATCGCTGCATCGGTTGCAACGGCCAGGACCCTGGGGGCACAAAAAGGAGTCCTTTTGGAACATATTACCAGTTATGAAGTAAGATCCGACGGAGAAGTAGAAGATTTTGTGGGCTACGCCGGAATTATTTTTGGTTAATTATCCGGGATAAGACGGTTCTGGAACGGCGGGACCTGGGGACGCCGGGACACGGAGAATCCCTGCATCTCAATGTCCCACCGTCTCAGAGGCTTCTTCCTCTTATTCCCAGGAGATAAGAAACAACTCCATGGATAAGCGGGCATATCTTACCCAAATCCCCTCTGTAGATGCGATGCTGGCAGAGCCTCTGGTGAAGGAACTTTTAGAACAATTTCCCAGGGAAATTGTAGTCGAAGGGATTCGAAAAGTTCTTAATACGCGTCGCTCCCAAATCCTGGAAAGCTCAGACCCTGCGCAATTACCTCAAATCGATAAGTCTCAACTCATTGCAGAGCTGGAAGTCCTGGTAAAAAGCCAGATGAAACCTCATTTAAAATACCTTATCAATGCCACCGGAGTTATTCTCCATACCAACCTGGGACGGGCTCCTTTAAGTGAGCGCGTTTGTCAAAGAATCACCGAGATTGCTCGACAGTATTCTAACCTGGAACTGGATCTCAGTACCGGTGAACGGGGGGAGCGATACGCCCACGTCGAAGGGCTCTTGAGAAGACTGACCGGGGCTGAATCCGGGCTTGTGGTTAATAATAATGCGGCCGCGGTCTTACTGGTTTTAAACACCTTCGCCCAGGGAAAAGAGGTGATCGTTTCTCGAGGCCAGCTCATCGAGATCGGAGGCTCTTTTCGAATCCCAGATATTATGGCAAAAAGCGGGGCTATCCTCAAAGAAGTGGGAACTACCAATAAGACCCATCTCCGGGATTATCGAGAAGCCATTACCCCCAACACGGCTTTTCTCCTTAAAGTTCATACCAGTAACTACCGGATCTTGGGCTTTACGTCCGAGGTTTCCCTGGAAGAGTTGGTTCAACTGGGACAGGAATATCATGTTCCCGTCATGGAAGACCTGGGAAGCGGAAGCCTGATCGATCTGAGCCGTTATGGTTTAGAAAAAGAACCTACCGTCCAAGATTGTATCCGGGCGGGAGTGGATATCGTTACCTTCAGTGGAGATAAACTCCTGGGCGGCCCCCAGGCCGGGTTGATTGTAGGTAAGGCCGCCTACATTGAGAAACTTAAGAAAAATCCATGGACCCGGGCTATCCGGGTAGATAAAATGACCCTTGCCGGCCTGGAAGCGGTTCTCCTGGAATACTTGAATCCAGAAAAGGCTATCCAGGAAATTCCCACCCTTCGTATGTTAACCATGAAGCTACCTGAGCTGGAATCAAGGGCTAAAGACCTGTTGGGTCTGCTGTTGGAAGCTCAACACCGTACAACCAAAACCGATGCACCTGCGCAACCCTGTGGAGAGTCTTTTTCTGCCAGAATTCTGGACGACTTCTCTCAGGTAGGTGGAGGGGCTCTTCCGTTACAAAAACTTCCTACCAAGGTCGTTGCCGTCAAACCCCTGCGATTCTCCGTTCAACGCCTGGAAGAGCGATTACGGGCCTATGATCCCCCTATCCTGGCACGGATTCAGAATGATGAACTTCTCCTGGACCCTAGAACCCTGGAAATATCCCAGTTCTCTGTCCTTGCTGAAGCAATAGCGGTTATCTGTAAAAGCCTTTAAAGGACCACCTTCCTTCCGTCGGTCTCCAGACAATTTATCGACCTTCCCACCCTCCCTCAGGGGAGGTGTTCAATGTTGTCATCTCCAGAACCAGCATATCTCACCCACTTCTTAAATCAAAAAGTTTTATAAATTTGACTTATTTTTTGCTTGAGTTTTTTTGAAGTTTCTGTTAAGGTCTTCAACCTGATTTAAATTAATACCTAACTCGCCGGATTTAGAGTACAGGGTCTGTTATGGTGGGGAGCGAGGTAAGCTGAAGCCTAAAGTGAAGTGAAGGGGGCGAAGTGATCTGTTTTTTTTGACTTCGATGTGAGTCGGTATAAAATCCAAAACTGCAAACCAAGTATAGGAGGACCTCTCCATGGAACATAAGTCGAATAAGAAAAAAACGGTGGCATCGAGTAAATCAATAAAAACTCCTAAAGAAAGGGAAACATCTGCGAAAATGGTTCGACCTTTAAGGCCCGTGAAGCCGATCCAGGGTCCCGAAATGAAACCCTCCAGACCTTCCAAACGGGTTATAAAGGAAAAGATGGGTAGAAAAAAAGATGTTCCTCCTCCGACAAGTCTTCCTGCCGGGTTTTTTAAAATTTATGATACGCTCAGATATCCTTCTGCCCATCCCGGAACTTTTATAGATTCCCCAACTTTTCCCAACTGGGGGAACCCGACCAGGCTTCGGTATAGGGCGGTTCGGGCCACAACCCAACCGGGATTCCTGGTTTTTGGACAATACGAAAAGGGTTTTCCGGTTCAGGACTGGGTCGTCGTATTCAGTGTCGTCATAGATAACAACACCTTTGACGACGCTTATGTAGGCACGCTGGATGTGGTTCAGGATTCCAGCCGGGTGATCGCCAAAATGATCCTGACCCGAAAAGATTTCCCCGAAGCCGGCAAACCCGTCCGGTTCGCTTTACCTTTTAGACCTACCTCAGAGGATTCCAAATTAGAGTTCCGGCTTTATTATATGGGTTATACGTATATGGCCATTAAGTTTATCTGTGTTGTGGACCCCACGCTCCTTCCGGCCCCTTCCCAACCCTCTCCGCAGGCGGGGTGGGTCCTACCAGAAGGGAGTTTCCTCGCGGACGAGGAATTGGCCAAACTTTTACCTTCTCCGGTATCTCCCTTTACCGGGAATTATGTGTATAACCTTAAGGCTCGGGGATACGATCTTTATAATGAGATTAATCCCCCCCAAAAGCTGGTCATTACGGGTTACTCTACCTATATGTGGACAGATATGAGTTTTTACCCCTGGGACGGTCCTTACAAGGGAAAGACCCCTGCCGAGTTTGCCGACATCATCCGGGGGTATAACGCATGTCTTACCCGGGTTTTCTGTATCGATACCTGGACCTCTAACCTATTCCCCTGGAGTAAAGTCGGGGATAAATTTGATCTGTACAGTTTTGATCCGGTCTATATGGAGAATCTGAAAAATCTGGTCCAATCCTTTGGATCCAGGGGAATTATCGTGGTTTTAGACTTGTTCGACAACGTAGCCCTTTGGGACACACCCTCCGGCATGACCTGGCGAAGACATCCTTTTAATGCGGCCAATGGCGGCCCGATCACCAATCCTAAGGATGGTCGGCCCGAGTTTTATAATCCCAATCCTACCGTGCGGGCCCTTCAAGAGAATTATGTTCGCTATATGGTGGATACGTTGCGAGAGTATAAAAATATTATCTTTGAAGTCTGCAACGAGTACAATATGGGTGGAGGAGCTGCCTGGCATAACTGGGTCGCCGATGTCATCAAGTCGGTAAATCGTGAGGTATTGGTGTCGGCTTCGCTGGAAGTAGATAAGCCCGGATATTTCGAGGTTTGGTCCTATAAAAATACCGATATTATCTATGATCATACCGGGGGTTGGGTATCCCGGGATTTTAAAACCATCTGGAAAAACTATGTAACCATTAAACTCAAAGAACCTGGAAAACCCGTCCTTCTTTCCACCGATGGTTGTGAAGAAAATTACCCTGCCCAACATCGGGACATGGTCAATGCGGCTAAATTTGCTATTGATCAGAACTGTGGCGTGGAGTTCAAGGATTTATACGAGCCCGTAGCCCAGGAGGTCAAAGCTTTCGCAGTTCCCCTTGCACCGGCAGGAACCGTTTAAGTAAATGGGAGGCACGAGAGGAGAGGGGGCCTCCCGATACTTCTTCTCGCTAACCTATTCTTTTTACTCCACAGATCCAGAAATTCAGAATTTTTTCAAGCTCCGTAGGAACGTCCTGTTAAACAGGTTGCCCCGCCGGGGCTAACCTTTTTATCCTGGCGCCTAAGTCCCCCTAACCCCCTAGGTGCCAGGTTAAGGTGTCCCCACCCGGTCCCTCCCCCGTTTCACAGGGGAGGGAACTTCGCTTCAAAGTTCCTCCCCCTGCAAAGCGGGGAAGGTCCGGAAGGGGAATGGACCTCACTCCTATCCTGGCACGTATGGGAGTGAAGGGGTCAGGTGAGAAAAAATCTGCCCCTGAAAGCCGTTGACGGGGGGTTGGGGGAATCCTTTATACCACCTTCTAATACGGACCTGGTATAAGGATAAACCCGGTACCCCCTGAAGTCAGATCTTTATCCCTAATCTGCCGCCCTGGTCGCTTCAATGGAAGCCTCTTCAGCGGCGGCGATTTGGGCACCTTGAATCTCGTCTACCTGCCATAACAGATAACTACCTATCAAGAAGAAAATCGAGATGGAAATCACACTTGCACGGGGGTTGTGGGTTAATTCCCCAACGATGCTGTAGAGTAAAGGTCCTAAAATCCCGGCAAATTTCTCACTCAAACTGTACAATCCAAAAAACTCACCGGACTTGGAACGTGGAGACAGGCGGGTATAAATGGTTCGACTAAGGGCCTGAATACCACCCTGCAAGGTGCCTACCAGCCAGCCCAGCATAAAGAATTCAGCCGGGTTGTGAAGAAAAAAACCCCAAACCGGGATAAGGATATAGATGGTCAGTCCCAGGATAACGGCCCGTTTTGTATCCAGCCGTTGGGTAAAGCCTGCCCATAGATGGCGGCCGACCAAAACAGAAAATAAGGCCCCCAGGGCTTGATTACCCATCATGAGTGCAAAGGTCAAAGGAATGGGAACAACATCTTTCCTATTTACATAGATACCCATGAGGGGGAAGGTAATACCTGTCCAGATCAGTATTGAAACAAAGGTATTCCGCCATTTACTGGCCGGATCGGGAATACGCCCGTACATTAGCGCATAGGGAAAGGCCACAAATTGCGTGAGTAGCAAGGTACTAATAAGAACGGCGGTGTCAAGTCCCAGGGCTGCACCATATGCGGTTGCCAACAGAATAATCGCACCGATCCCTTCCATATAGAACCAGAATGCAATCAGCATCTTGAAGAGCTCACGATAATGTCGGATGTCACGCAAAGTATGGGAGAGCCGAATCAGGGTATCGCGGAAAGGATGACCTTTATTACCGGAGATTAAAGGTGCAGCCGCTGGTTCAGGTACACCGCGCGTGATGGGAATCATAAATATGATCCACCAGATACCTACAGATAGAAATGCCGTACGTATGGCTAATCCCTGGCTGATTCCCCAATGATCTGAAAACAAAAAAAGTGCCGTACAGAGGGCCAGGGATAGACCACCCCCCATGTACCCCATGGCATATCCCAAACTGGAAGCCCGATTCATGTCATCCGGACGGGCTATATGGGGAAGTAGGCTACTGTTTAAACCCAATGCAATGTTTACGATGACCTGCGTTGTAAGGTATAATATCAATCCTAAGTACCACAAATCTGTGGTTATCGCAAACATCGCAGATGCTAACCCGCCACCCACCAGGGTGGTTATAATCAAAAGACGCTTCCTTTGTCCGGTAATGTCGGCATAGGTACCTACCAGGGGAGCAAGGAGGGCGGCTACCAGGAGGGAAACCGATACGGTGAAGGCATAAAGGTTAGAAGCGGTATTTCGAGCTATGGCTTTAGCCATTTCTTCATTCACAACTGGGCCTGTGACCATAAAAGCCGGAGCGGCGATGGTAACAAAATAAGGTGGGAAAAAAGTCGAAGCGATGGTGGTAATATAGGCATGATCAGCCCAATCATACCACGACCAGGCAAGCACGCGCCGTCGGTAGAAGGAATCAGACTGCAGATTCGACCTATCCGGAATAGACATTGTTCTAACCTTACCTTCCTTATAAAGGATAAGACCTCTAAATTCTCCAAAAGGTTCCCTGAAGAACTCCTAAAAAAGAGATGTTTTTACTTTTCAAGTCAAGCAGATCCTCGCCGACGGCAATAGGAGCGAAGCCATCTTGTACGGCGAGGGAGATGGTTTTGTCCTCCTCGCTCTGTCCCGGGCTTCACTTCCCATTGCCAGGAGCAGGGATAAGCCCCAGGTCTGCCTGAAAAGATCCTCCTTCCTGCTTCGGCTCAGGTAAAAATTTTTTATAAAATTACTCATTTTTTTCTTGACTTTTGTTAATTCATGACAGACTAATTAACTAACGTTAGTAATAATCCCTTTGTTCTTCGGATTCTGAATGTAAACAGAGGTACTTAGGGAAGGGTTGAATGCCTATCCAGATAGGAGGTTTTCTCCATGAAATCTAAAATCAGTAAGAACCAGAAAACTGTTTCATCTGCTGCTATGCTAAAGTCCAAGAAAGAAATAAAGGCCTCTTCAAAGGTCCCACAGGGGGTAAAACTGGGGAAATCCGATCCACGTAAAAAAGAGGTTAAGCCGGTTGCCCGGTCCGTTTCTGGATCGTCGCCTCGTAAAACTTCCCCATCGGTTACAGCTTCCAAGAGAGAGGCAGGGAATAAAGTTATTAAAAAGCGTGAGGTTACTTCCGGATTGAATCTTCCCAAAGGAGTTTTAAGGGTTTACGATGCCCTTCAATATCCGTCTAACCATCCCAATGCTTTCATAGATGCAAACGGACGGGCCGTTCGTGCAACCACAACTCCCGGATTTTTGATTTTCGGTCAGTACGAAAAGAACTTTCCCGTTCAGGATTTAGCAGCTGTGTTCAGTATCACGGTGGATAACAACACCTTTGATGATGCCTATGTCTGTACCTTAGATGTAACCCAAGATGCCAGTCGGGTCATTGCCAAACAGGTCATGACCCGAAAAGACTTTGCCGAGGCCCAGAAACATATCCGTCTGGTCCTTCCCTTTCGGCCTCCTTCAACCGAATCCCAACTGGAATTTCGACTGCTTTATATGGGTTATACCTATATGGCCATCAAACTGGTTTGTATCATTGACCCAGCCATTATCACCGACGTAAACAGGGATCTTCCCTCGGATGAGGAACTCCTGAAGATGGTTCGTCCATCTACACGGAGCACCTATATTTATGATCTTAAGACCCAGGGGGCTTCACTTTATAACGGTTCGCAAAAATTAACGGTGACCGGTTGGTCTACGTATATGTGGACCAACATGCAAATCCATCCCTGGAATCCCTATAAAGGAAAAAGTTGTCAGGAATTCGCCGATTTACTGGTCAAATATAATGCCAATCTTACCCGGACCTTTTGTATAGATACCTGGACCAGTTCTATCTTTCCCTGGAAGAGGGTGGGGAGCAAATTTGATCTCAATCAGTTTGATTCAACTTACATGGACAATCTCAGGAACCTGGTGAGTACCTTTGGCAGCCGCGGAATTATCGTTCAGTTGGATCTGTTTGATAATGTAGCCCTCTACGACTTTGGGGATGGAATGACCTGGACAAGGCATCCCTGGCATCCCAACAACGCTTTGAAAGCACCCATTTCGAATCCTAAAGATGGGCGACCCGAATTTTACAATCCAAATCTAACGGTTAAAGCTCTCCAGGAGAAATACCTGCGATATATGGTCAATTCCCTCCGGGACCTGAAAAATATTATCTTTGAAGTCTGCAATGAGTATAACGGATGGGGTGGGGCCAGCTGGCATAATTGGGTTGTGGAGGTAATCAAGTCTGAAAATCCCTCGGTTCTCGTATCTGCCAGTACCGATGTGAATGTTCCGATCTCAGATCAAATCTTCAGGTATCCCGGTGTAGACATCACAACCAGCCATGCCAACGAATGGACCACGGGAGATTTCAAAATCCTCAATCAGAGTGCCCTGGATCGATTAAAGGCCTACGGTAAGCCTGCTATTTTATCTACCGATGGATGTAAAGAGAATTACGATGCTCAGAAAAATTCCATGTTTAATGTATCCAATGCAGTTATTTCCCAGGGGTTTGGAATTGAATTTAAAGATTTGTACGAGCCTTTAGCCAATATGCTGAAGCCTCTGGCCGTCCCTATTCAGCCGGTTACCCTGAGTCTTTTCGTTTAACCTTTTAACCAAACAGAAGGATGAGGGCAGGTGATAGGTGAAAAAGTTGCCATCTTTTAGCTGCTATTTACGGCTCATTGTCCACCGCCCACTGTCCATCGCCTGTTATGAGTTTTTCTTCGGCTATGACTTTAAAAATCTGTTCTGCGATGATGGCATGGGCTTCTTTATTGGGGTGGGCATCAAAGGGTGTGGCCCAATAACGCTTGGCTTTTCCGCTTTTTAAGGCATCCCGGAAAAGGGGATACATATCCAGGAAATAGGCCCCTTGATGTTGGCAGGTGGTTTGAACAATGCGCCGGGCCTGGGCAAATCGCTCTTCTTCCCGGGGATCCGGGCTAAAAATAGGGAATAAAACGACCAGTACCTGACCATTTTGTTGTTTAACCAACTGGATCATTTGAGCCAGAGCTTTTTTGACATCATGTAAATAAGGATTGGTCTCTGCTGAATAGAGGGATGCTAAATAACCATCGCGGTCTAGATCCCTTGCTTTGATTCCCCAGAAATAGAGAAAATAAACGTAGCGATAAAATTGAGAGATTTCCTTCAATTTCTTAGAGTAATCAGGTTCTGCCGCCACCAGAGCCCGAACCTTTTTCTTATAAAGATGTTCCAACAGGGGATGCTCCGCGTCGTTTAAGACATATCCCACAATCACAAGATCGGGCTGATAGAGAAGACCCTTCTTCCGGAGTAGCCGCAGTTCTTCCATAGTACCATAACCGGGTACCCCCATGTTGATCACTTCGTAATGCCTCGAAGGATACCGCTCGTTCAACATGCGTTCTAACCGGGTCAGATAAATATCCTCAAAATTCACCCGAACCCCGAAAGTGTAGGAATCTCCTATTCCCAGGATTCGAAAGGTTCCGGGTGGCTTTTCCTCGGTATGTTCATAGTCTCGAAACCCTCTGGAATTGAGCTGAACGTACTGGTTATACCAGTCCCGGTCGGAGTAAGGTTCCACACAGGCAATTCCCAGAAGTCGGAAGATGCCTTCTACTCCCAGCAAAAAGACTACGATACTACCCAGCAAGAGCAAAATATGCTGGACGGGTCTTTTTAGAGAAAAGAGAAAAGATTTCATAAAAAAGTATCCCCGGTTATCCATATTCATGAAGGTACAGGAACAAGTAAGGAAAAGATTATGATCCTTCCGGGAAAGTGTCAACGAAAAAATAAATTTTACCTAAAATTTTTCTTTTTTAAAATTTTTTATATTTCATTAAGTCTCTTTATTATAAGAACTTATACAAAATACGATTGTTTTAGGTTTTAGAATTCTTCCTGAAATGATCTCTGCAGAATTCTTTCCTTTCCCGGTGGCGAGGGGACCCGATACCCTTCCTCAGGGAAACTATCCCCTCAATACCAGGTCGGTATGGAAATGGGGGGTAAAGTAGAGACAGCCCCACCTTAACCCTCCCTGCATGCGGGGAGGGTTAAGGTGGGGTTGCCTACGTAGGGGCTACGCAAGTCGCTCCTCTTTAGAGGGAGTAGAGGGGATACGACCTGTTCAATCAGAATCGGTATAAGGCAGTCCTGCAGGGTTACCTTACCTTTAAGCAACCGTTTTCATACGGAAAGGATAGGGAAGGCGGGATTTCCCTGGAGGAGGGTAGGGAAAAGGAAAGGGTAGACCGAAATTATCTGAAAAGCAACTGAAAGCGGCTAGCTATTTTCAACCCTGACGGCCAGAAGGGCTTTGAGACCTATTAAATAAATCAGACCGGCCAGCATCAGCACGAATTTAAAGCCCAGTAAGAGGGCAAGAATTACGCACAGGACGGAACCGATAACCGTCGAATAGCCGTTAATTCCCCAAACCCAGGGAATCAGTTTCGGAGCTACCTGATCTACCCACCGGATTCCCAGGGGAAAGGGCATTCCCATCAGCAGCCCTAGGGGGGCAATCAATACCATCGAAATCAGAATGTGAGCACTCAAAGATTGCCCGAGAAAAGTACGGAAAATCAGAGGGGTGAATAGGAGTTGAAGAAGGATCCCTACACCCAGACCCAGGATAATAAAAACCATGGCCTGACGGAGGTTTGTGACGAATTTTTTGGAAAGATAACTTCCGGTCCCCGCCGAAGCGAGGATGGAAAACAACACCGCCGTGATGGAGTAGGCGGGATAACCGATAAACAAGGTAAACTTTTGAATCAGGCTTATTTCGATCAGAATAAAACCTAAACCCAATGAAAAGAAGTAGATAAGAAACTTGCCCTTGTTTTTGGTTCTGAGTCCAGTTCTATGGAACAAATAAAGAGGTAAAATAATAAAAACGGTGGATAAACCGGCTGCCTCGGCCAGAATGACCAGAAGTATCTTATCGGAATCGATGTAATTTCCCGATGGACGGATATCCTCGAACTGAGGGGGAACATTTTCCAGCGACTTAAAGAAAGCAAACCTCTTAAAGTGATTGAAAAAAGGCCTGTCATCCGTTGAAGGGGAAAGATTAAAACCCAGATTCCAATAGTCTTGCCATCCCTTTTCCCTGGATAGGACATGATAATAAATATTGTCTTCACTTTTAGTTTCGGGGCTGTAGAGGAATCGGTAGGTGGGTAAGTTTGAAAGATACCAACGGAATACTTCTAATTCCTCGGGGGTAATAGGGCTTTTCTTCAGGTAGAAGCCCTGGCTGATAGGAGCTCCCTCATAAAGGACGACCACATAATCTTCCGGATTTTGGATACCCCTTTCTCGGAGGGCTTGGGCGGCCACTGCAGCCAGTCGGATCGTACCGTGACGACGGATATAAATATAGCCATCCTCTTTAAGGTGATCCAGGTACTGATGGAAAGCTTCCACGGTAATCAGATAACTCTCCGAGAGGTTTAAAGCCCCTGAAGCAATGGCGATGGGAGAGGCATTATTCACCTGTTGAATAATATCAAACTTCTCCTTGCTTCGACTGACATAACTCCTTCCTTCATCGTTAATAAGAGTTACCTGGGGCAGGTTAAAGATGCCTCCGATGAACTGTTTATATTCATTTTGCACGATATGGGTGATGATAGGATCCAATTCTACGCCGATAATAGAATGGGGGGAATAAGAAAGAGCCTGTAATACTTCAACACCTCCGGCAGGTCCCACGATAAGAATATCAAAGTTTTTCTTGAGGCGGTAAACCACCGGGGCCCATATAGAGGGAGGAGGTAGAGGGGCACCCATACGGAAGGGAACCATGAAAGCCGTGTTGGCTCCTCCGTTAATCCATATAATTTTGTAGGGAGACATATCGGCTACATCTATTCGGGATACGGCACTCCATCGGGTAAACTCAATTCGACCAGCCTTTACGTCGAATTTGAAGGTTCTTTTACCTTCGTGTATTTGAATTTTAAAATAAGTATCTGCATGAAAAAGAGCGATCCCACCCATAATTAAAAACAGGAGGCATACGGAAAAAAACCTTGGATGAGTATAAAAACTGAAAAAAATAGCACTTATAAAACCCATGGTGGCAGCAAAAATAGCCGTCCCGGATCCTCCCAGTTTCGGAATCAGGAGTACAATAATAAAACATCCCAAACCGGCTCCCAACAGATCATAAAAATACAGTGCATTGACCTGTTTAGGTAGACTGGAGAGAAGTAGAGCTACGACCATACCCGAGAAAAAGAAGGGAACTCCCAGAGCCACATAATAAACCGTTAAGTAGAAAAACTGAATCGGTTCATTGAAAAGAGCGCTGAACTTTAAAGGGACGGTAACGATAATTTTCAAGGTTAAGAGGCTGCTCATTCCAAATGCCAGGGATAAGCCAGTCAGAGATTTGCCCAGATGACGGGTGTAGACAGAGGGAAAGATAGATAAAAATACCCCACTAAGGCCAAAACCGAACAGAGCAGTACTGATAATCAGAAAGGCAAAGTGATTAAAGAAAAGCACCGTAAAGATGCGCGTCATGGTAATCTCCAGCAGAAGGGTCGCTGCAGAAAGGATCAATATTCCTGCATAATAATTAAACGGCCTGTTAGAGGCTATTTTCTGAAGCCTTTGGAAAGAAAAATGGGTGGTAATCTGTTTGAGTATCCACAGCCCGGTAATTATCAAAAGAGGTCTGTCGTAGTGGGATAACTTAAGCTTAAACCAGGCGAATTTAAAATTAATAGGACCGATAAAACAAAGGAACAATAAACCCAGGAATTCGAGAATAATAATGGCATTAATAAGTTTTAAAAAATTTGTACGGGAAAAGAGTTTCATTTCTTCCTTTCTACCTTTTGGAATCATCTATTTTCCGTTAAAATTATTCGCTTTAGAGTTTCCCTGCCTTACTTTTCGGAAATATCCAGGGGAACCAGTTTATTTTCTATCAGAAAATGATAGAGGGCCTCGGCATCGATTTTATGAGCGACGGCATTGGGATGATGATCTTGACCAGAGACCCAAAAGATACCTGGAAGTTCATCCAGGTGTTTTTTAGCATAATCGACATAGTAAGGATAGGTATTCAGAAAGAAAAAGCCGTTTTCTTGACTTAGACGGGTAATTAAGTTTAATTGAAGTTCCTTGAAAGAGTTAGGCCGGTAAAGGGGATCTTCCGGCAGACCGGGATAAGAAATCACGGCAAACTGGACCACCGGAATTTTATGAGCCCTGGTCACCTCTCCCAATTTGTTCATGGCCCTTATATATCCTTTGGTACCAACCATAGGTCGATATTCTTCGGGTAAAGCCGGATCCTCATCCAGATGGTCTGCTTCCTCCCGGGAAAGGGTTCTTCCTTCGTAGACAAAGGGGAGAAGTTCTTTTTCTGGATTCCCTCGTAAAATCTGATATCGGGAATAGATAAAGTCGAACAGGTAGGATTTTCTTAACCGGGAGTAATCTTCGGGGAGCTTCATGAAGTTTGGAATATCATAATCATTGGTATTGAAATTCATGAGGACCAGATCCGGTGAGTATTTTAAGCACTTTTGGATAAAAACTTCCACTTCCATAGCTGTATTGTAGCCCGGGACGGAAAAGTTAATGACCTCATATCGAAGGGAAGAAGAATTTTGATTCAGGTATCGCTCCAGGACTTTCAGGGAGGTATCCTCCAGTTTTACTCCCCAGCCGAAGAGGGAGGAATCTCCAAGTCCCACGATTCTGAAAGTATTTTCCTTCTTTTGCTCACTATATTCGAAATCCCTCAATCCTCGTGAGTTGGTAGCCAGGGGGGCTTGCATGAAGTAACCCGATAGCAGAGGCTTTAATTCGTAAATGATCCCTTCGTAGGGACTGGCCTGGACGATGCCTTTCAAGTTATAGGTCTGGGAATTCGTATTAAAATCAGCTTCTTTGGACTCCTTCAGGCGTAGTTGAAGGTCTTTTCTATTTTCCTGGAGATATAAAATCAACCGAATGGTTCCTTCTGCTACGAGGACAAAAACCAGAATCGCCGCCAGGGAAAGGGAAATGTTCTGGACATATCTTTTTAAAACCTGAACCTTCCTTTCCCTCTCCTTGACGACTTGCCTGTGTATCACGACCCCGAGAAAACACAACCAGGCCAGGGCATAGAGACCCTTTAAATTTCGGACCAAAAATTCTATTCCTTCAGGCAGAGGCTGGGGATAGAGAAGATCCGAAGGAAGATGGGTTTCTACCCCTCCCTCTCCCGTCCAGAGTACAAATAATTCATATTCTCCACCACCCTGAAAATAGCCGATTTTAATTCGATGCATCCCCCGGGTTAGAAAGATTTTTCCTGAGGCCTTCCTGGCAACGTGATACCCCCCATTCTCTACAACGGGGCTATCATCTAGGTAAAGGAAAGAACCATCATCGGATATGGTGGAAAAGGTATATTCGCCCTCCCGATCTATTTCGATCCATCCCTCCCAGAGGATACTGAAGTTTCGGGAGGGGAAGACCCCCTGCAGGGAATCAATTTTTTCCAGGTTGATGGACTTTTCACGTCTGGAAAAGACAGGTTCTCCCCTCCATTCCGGGTTATCATAATAACTGGCTGTTAAACCTCGAGGAGGCCAGAACCAGAAAACGGGAAGAATCAAAATCGGCACAAGGGCTAAAACCAGGCGCCCTTTTTCCCCCAGGACTTTCCTGTCCGTAATCATCCAGAGAAGAAACAACCAGGATAGGATATAAAGAACTCCTAAGTGACGGAGTAGAAACCCGACTCCTTTAAAGGGGGGACGAGCATAGAGAATATGCGGGGGAATTTCCGTCTCTCTTCCCCCAGGCTCTGTCCAGTGTACCAGCAGTTTATAGCCTCCTCTTTCTTGGAAATATTTAACATCGATACGATGAATTCCTCGATTTAAAGAGATTTTTCCAGAAGCTACTTGGGGCGGATGAACCCCTCCGTTATTGACCACCAGGGTATTATCAATAGAAATAAAAGAGCCATCATCGGATCTTGTAAAAAAGGTATACTCTCCTTCCCGATCTATCCGGATCCATCCGGTCCAGAGAATACTGAAACCGGTTTGAGGAAAAGTTTCATGCCTTTGCCGGACTGTATTCAAGTTTATATGATCCTCACGTTGAGAAAAGACAGGTTCTCCTCTCCATCCCGAATTGCTATAATAATAGACCGTTAAGCCCCGAGGGGGCAGGAACCAGAAAAAAGACAAAATCAGGGTCATGGAAAAGGCCAGGGCCAGAAGTCCTCGGTTTCTTAGAAGAAGAAAAACTTTTTGGACATTAAAAGGCATAGATTTTCTTCCTTTACCCCAACTTTTTAAAGATCTACCCATTTCTCGGTGACAAGGGTTTTAAAGATCTTTTCTGCAAAGATCCTGTGACCTTCCCTGTTCGGATGGGAATCGAAAGGATTTACCCAATACCGCTTTGCTTTTCCTTTTTTTAAGGCTTCCCGGAAAGCAGGATACCTATTCAAGAAAACCGCTCCGTGCCGGTCACAGATTTCCTGAAGCATATTCCGTGCTTTAGTAAACCGCTCTTCTTCTGTGCGTTCCAGGCTAAAAATCGGAAATAAAACGATCAACACACGACCGTTATGCTGCTTCACAAGCTGAATTATTTCAGCCAGATTCTGCTGGGTGTGGGATAGGTAAGGATTGGTCTTTTCCGAATAAAGAGATTCCAGAAAGTCGTTATAATACAAATCCCCTCCGGCAATTCCCCAGTAATAGAGAAAGTGAAGATAACGATAAAGATGGGAGATTTCTTTCAGTTTTTTAGAAAAGTCAGATTCACTCTCCAGGAGGTTCCTGACCTTTCTCATATACGGCTCTTTCACCTTTGCAGTCTCCGGGTCGTTCAGAACGTAACCTACAATCACCAGGTCGGGTTGATAAAGAGAGAACCCTATACTTCCTGATAAAAGTAAAACCTGGGGAAGGCTTCGTCGGAGTATCCCTTTCATGATGAATATGAATTTCATCCCGAGTAATAACCCCTTAGAAGGGCCTTGGATTTATCTCCGACCCAAATATTTAAAAAGGTTTTAAGTCCTTGCAGATACCGGATCAGCCCATAGATGCCTTCAACGGCAAACATAAATAAAAGTGCATCGATGGGAAGCCGATATCTGTCTTCTGGACTATTAAAAATCGAGGGTATCAGGGTAAAGTAACCTATGGTCATCAACAACAGAATTGCATAGGCTCTGGAATCCCGCCTATGAGAAAAATAAAAAATAATTCCCAGTAAACAAAATATCAAAACTACCTTCATCCTCATAGTCCCTTTTGTAAAAAAATAATGGAGGCCCCACTTTATAGAGGGGAAATGATCGGTAGGGGTATTGGGAAAAGCACCCACAGAGAATCCCCTCGTCCATTTGCAACATAAATTGGGGATAAGGTTGACCGAGCAGATATGGACGCTGTACTCCGGAACTGTAAGCATTTCATAGAATCGCTTGAAGGTATTGATGATAAATTGGTAAGGATGTACCCGGAGGGTTTCTAACGCAAAGGAAAACAGAACCTTATCGGCCTCAAGTTCCGAGTATCCGAGTTTGAAAGTTAACCGATTTTTTACCTGGTAATAAACCACCTCTTTTCGTAAACGTTCTTCCTCGTAGATTTGTTTTATGAGGGGGTAACGCGTATTCTCTACAGGCCTCAAGCCATCCAGATCCAATACCCTGTAAAAAAGCCCCAGGCCCTGACCTCTGCTGAGACCCCAAAACCCATAGGTCTTATGATTGATGAACATCCAGGGAGAAACAACGGCAAGATAAGCGGCGAAAGCCAGAACAGACGGGAATAGTATTCTCTTAACTTTCCCGGCTTTAAACCAGAGGACAAGTGGCAGACTTAAAATAAAAAACTGGGCTACGGGTCGGGTCAGAGCAAGTAAACCGTATAAAATCCCCAGGAGAAGATATCCCTTCCAGGAATTTTCCTCCAGGATCTTTAAAGAGGCATACAGCAATAAACTTAAGAAAAAAATAAACAGTACTTCGGTTTGAACGACGGTTTCATAATATAACAGGAGGGTATATAGGCTAAAGAGCAGGCTACTGTAAAAGGCGACGGTGGGATCAAAGATTTTTTTTGCGATTTTATAAAAGAAAATGATAGACAGGATCCCTAAGATGCGTTGGGCTATGATAACGAGGGTTCCTATTTTCGCAGTTTCACCGAAATATAAAAACAGCGCCAAAAATAACGGATACAGGGGGGTGTGATAAATCGAATGGGGAGAAAGACTGAACTGGCTCAGGATGGCACGGGCCGTATTATAGTAGATAATGGAATCCGGCCATAGAATCCCGTAAGTACTCAGGGTCATAATAAACCGGGCCGCTATTCCAACCCCTATAATGATACCTAAAGCCGAGATTTTTTGTCGGGTAAGATGGAGGACATACAGGAAGACTCCTGACCAGATCAATGCCAGAAGGTTTATAGCAGAGTCTAATCTCTGTTTGAAGATATAATCTCGGGAACGGACCGAAGGGGGTAACAGGAGGGAGGAAGGAAGAGGTTCCAGGGATTGGTCTCCTCGGGCCCATAAAAGGACCAACCCATAATTCCCTCCGATTTGAAAATATCGGATTCGAATCGGATAAATTTTTGCCTTCAGAGAAATCTGCCCTCTGGCCATTTTTAACCCATGAACCCCTCCGTTATCTACAACAAGCCGATCGTTTATATAAAGTGAAGAACCGTCATCGGACTGGGTTGCAAAACTATATTCTCCGGTCTCCTGGATGGCTATAAACCCTCTCCACTCGATACTGAATTGATTTCCCGGAAATCTCGCCTGGTGTTCTCTAAGTAAGTCTTGCGAAATTTCCTGGTCAAGGGTTACAAACTCGGGTTCTCCTTCCCAATTCAGGTTAGCGTAGTACTTTCCCTCCAGTCCATGGGGAATTCGAAAATATCGATTCAGTCCATAAGCCCCCAAGGATAGAATGATCAAGCATCCTAGAAGGAAAATCTTTAGTTTCCCTGACCTTATGGAAGGAGGAAAAATGGTCATCGGTTTCGACATTTATCATCCGGTAATGAGCCACAGAGACTTTTCCTGCCAGGTCCGGCTGAAGTTAAATCCGCTAAATTTAAAAAAGAAAGGGAATTGATAAAACGGTAAGGTACGTAAACCCTGGAATTCCCTCAAACAAGAATTACACATTTTAAGTAAAAAAAACTCTCTGAGGAGGTCATTTCCTGCTTTTTTAGGATATAATCCGGTTGCTCATTCTAGTAAGTTCGCTTTATTCTAATAGCATCTATAGCATCAAAGATATTATCGAAAGAAATCCGGATGTCAACAGAAAATGAAATCTTATCTAAAACCCGGATATCGGATAGGGGGATCGGTAAAATAAGTTTTATGAGGAAAAGAAATCTTTGGAGAAAAACGGGAGAGAGGGTTTTTTTAACTATGGGAATTCCCCTCATCTTTTTCGCCCTGCTGGAAGCCCTTATCAGATTTTCAGGAATCAATACCGACGTGGTTAAAAGTAAGAATTTTCAGATTGAGGTACCCGTCTGGGCCTCCAACGATATCAATTTTTTTGCCGCGGAAGGAATTTACAGACAAATTATGGATAATACCCTTTCCGTGGAGTCTGCAGACTGGCTGAACTATTTTGAAGAAGCCCCCTATGTCCACTATAAGATGAAGCCCCGGGTTTCTGCTTATGTTACCAACACGGTAAATCGGATAGAACTGGAAAAGGGGATTAAAGTGTTTATGAAATCTAACTCCGAGGGATTTCGAACCGAAGAGATTTCCATCCACAAGGAGAAAAATGTCTATCGAATTGTTCTTCTGGGAGATTCCAGCACGTTCGGGTGGGGAGTCAACCAAGACGAGAGGTTTTCAAAATTTCTAGAGGATAAGCTGAATTCTGTTCAGAATTCCACCCGATATGAGATTATTAACCTGGGAATACCGGGGTATACCACGGATCATGGGGTGGCTGCTTTTCGACACTATGCCTTAAAATATTCTCCCGATATGATGATTCTCAGCTTTGGGGCCAATGACGGAAAGCCTGTGCCTCAAAGGGCCAAGAAGTTTTTGAAGTTTAATCCCTGGATGGAAGATCTGCAGGGATTTTTAAGAAACTTCTCCACGTATAAGTTGATGCGGAAAATCCTTCTTTCCTTTTATAATCCCTTTGATGCCCTGCATAGCCAAAACCCAAAGGGTCCTGTGGAACCCTTTGTGACCTTTCCAGAATACCAAAAAAATTTAGAATACCTGATCGATACAGGAAG
This sequence comes from bacterium, assembly GCA_030550175.1. Lineage (GTDB taxonomy): Bacteria > Moduliflexota > Moduliflexia > Moduliflexales > JAUQPW01 > JAUQPW01. Next base: position 71,710 of record JAUQPW010000005.1, on the reverse strand, counting down.
GGAAAAAGGTATTGAAACGGTTCTCCTGGGACTTTGCTGCCCAAAGAGTTATCTGGATATTATGCGAAAGGTTGCTCAAAGCAAGAATGTTCCACTGATAGACGGCATGCATGTGTTGATCCAAAGTATTCCTGAAGTTCGGGAAGGAAAGCGCTATCCGGAGCTTGTTCAGTACTATAAGGATTTATTCGGGGAGGAATCCCTCAGGAACAGGCGCCTGTGGTATGTCACCAGCGATACCTGCCACCCCAATGTTATCGGGCATAAAATCCTGGCAGAGGCTCTCTATGACCGGATTTTTGCAGAGAAAATAAAACCCTAAGTTTTATCGAGGATTGCTACGCTGTTGTAATCGGTAAAGCACGGTTCCATCTGATCCTGTAGCTACCTGTATGAACTCAGGTCGATGGGCCAGGGTCGCAAGGACTGTTTCTGCCTTAGAGGGGTCGTAATAATGGGCCGGATGAACCACCACATAGGTGACTCCTATCCGTTGTAGTTCTTCAATGGCAGCTTCCGATGGGAAGTCCGGGAGTATTTTAGAATACCGTCTGTAGGAGGAGGGGAAGAAGCTACTATACCCGTTGACGAGGGGTTTCCAGTGCAGGGTTGAAGCCAGCATATAAGGGGCGTTATCGGCGGCCTGCGGGATGGGGTAGAAAGGCATTTCGGCAACTACAGCAGGTCCGGGATCCCGGGCAATGTATTGATAAATTTCCGGAATTCCCTCAAAGGGAACATAATTCATGGGTGCGCGAAGGGCTTCTACATTGACCGCGATTACAAGTCCAAAGGCCAGGGGGGTTATCCAGCGGCGTCTGGCGAATCGCCGTCTCAGCTGGATAAGGCCATAGCTCGCAAGGGCTGCTATGGCCAGTAAGAACAGATATCCGAACCGGAAGGTTGCGCGAATTCCCCACAAAGGTGGAAAGAGTCGATAAAGCCAGGTATAAACTGGTGTTGCAGGCCCAAAAGATAATAAAAAACCCATTATTCCGATACCCGTGAACATACGGATCCGTCCGTTGCCCAGGATGCGTCGTCCATTAACTAGATTGATGACCGAGAGTCCTAGCGCAAGAATACCCGGGAATAATGTTTCCTGGAAGGAGGATAAACGATGACTCCAGATAGCATAATGCAATCTTCCGACGGCAGCCAGGTAAGAGGTTAAGGAAGCAGATATTACGGTATCGAGCGGGCGGATCATTTCTGGACTCCGATGAACGGCCCAGTAGGGTGCCAATAAGGGGAGGATGATCATAGCGGTAACCAGGCCGGCCAAAACCATACGAGAAAGAACGGAAACGGCACGGCTTCCCCACCATTCGTCGATCCGTATCATCAGCCCGATACCTACAGCAAAAATAGCAAAGACCCCCAGGTAACCCGAAGTCAGGCCCAAAAGGGCTACCAAGCAGCCTAACCAGATGGCATCTTTCAGGTGCCGGTGGAGGATTAACCGATCCAGGGTCAAAAGAGCCCACGGAAGCCAGAAAGCGTAATGGGCTTGAAGATGCGGTAACCGGGTTAAGGTATGGGCATTAAAGGCCAGGAGGGAGCCTCCCAAAAGACCTGCCAGAGGATCTCCTGTGAACCTTACCATCAGCACATATATGGCCAGGGCCGTCAGAAAAAATCCTAAAAGCAAGAGCACATTATAGGTAAGAACCGGGGAAGCTCCGAACTCCCGTAAGGGTACGGCCAGAAGACCCGGAACGAGAAACGGATCGGAAAAAGTCAGAGCGTAGGGTTCAGGATAAAAAATGTTGGCATGGAAGAGGTGTAGGGGATCCCGGGTTAGACTATGGGCAATCCAACACAAGGTCCAGGTAATATGTACGGTATCCAGGTTGTTGTTACGGGACCATCGGGCCGGATTTGTCACCAAAGGCCAGGTATGAAAAACCGTCAAAAACAGGAAAAAAAACATGGCAAAGAGTCCCTGACGTAAGGGGATGGGATAATAGGGGGGATAATCTGGATGGGCCCTGGAATAAAATCTTCTCACTTTAATCCCCAGGGATTTAAAAAGCTTTAACCATCGATCCGAAGAGAAGATCAGATAGCCTGAGACTCCTGCCCAAACCAGTTTAAGAAGAAACCCAACGGCATGCAGTTTTTGACGAAGCTTGTAATTTCGATAATTCACCGGTTGGGGCGACAAAATCGATGAAGGAAGACGTTGTAAAGATTGATTCCCTTGAGCCCAGGAAAGGGCCAGCCCGTAGGAACCTCCGGCCTGAAAATATTTCAGTTGAATTGGATAAACTCCGGCTTCCAGATAGATATGTCCGGTAGCCGTTTCTAAACCGTGGATACCTCCATTGTCCACCACGAGCTGGTTATTTATATACAGAGAAGAACCATCGTCCGAAGCGATGGTAAAGGCATACTCTCCGGTCTTTTCGATGATCATAAATCCCGTCCATAAGACACTGAATCGATTTTCCTGGAATCTTTTCCGGCACACTTTGAGTAAATCAGTAGAAATTTCTGAATCCAGGGCCACCAACACAGGTTCTCCCTGCCAGTTTGGATTAGGATAATAGCTGCCCCTTAGTCCCTGGGGAATCGCAAAGTGTCGGTCTAATCCATAGCCCCCCAAGGATAGAAGGGCCAGACATCCGAGAAGGAAGGTTGAACGTTTCGTTAGATGCGGAATAGATCTCATAGCAAGGTATCTTTTTCGTAGAAATTCACAGGACCCTTTTCTCCCTCCTCTATCCTCTCCAATTTTTCATCCAAAAGTCAACTAAATTTGAGGAACCCGGTCTTTTTAACGTTGACAAGGGAAAATTTAAGCGCTAAACATAAAGTGTTGTCGGCTTTATTTGCTTCAAAATCTCCTCGTCTTAGAAGAAAGAAAATTTGCCCGTGATTCTATGTAAGTGTAAACAACTTATGGATAGAATTACGTGTAAGTTATTTTGGAAATGAAACAGCGTTGGTTCCTTCCGATATCTATTTTAATCTCTCTTCTTATCATGGGATGCCAGGATCAAACCTCATCTCCTCATAAGTCGTCCAAAAAAGGGGTTTCGGTTCAGGAGTCTACCCCGCAGGTTGCTCAACCCATATCCAATCAATCCTCCGCAAACGACCGGGGGCATCTTCCAGGTAAGATTGTCTTCCAATCTAATCGAGATGGGGATTTTGAAATCTTTGTCATCAATCCCGATGGAAGTGGATTAAAACAGCTTACCTTCAATAATGCTGAGGATGAATATCCCACCTGGTCTCCGGATCGGAGTAAAATCCTTTTTGTTTCAAACCGGGATGGACATTGGAATGTCTATGTCATGAATGTAGATGGAAGCAATCAGATCCGGCTGACCGATAATAAAACCGATTATGCTTCTCCGACCTGGTCTCCCGACGGCAAGCAGATTCTCTTTGATTCCAAGGAGACTTCTCGTTGGGGTATTTATATCATGAATAGTGATGGAACCAATAAGAGACCCTATAAGGTAGAAAGTCCCTGGAAGGAGAATATCTTGGCAAACTGGTCTCCTGACGGCTCTAAAGTTGCTTTCACATCTAAAAGGCTTATGGGATGGCAGGTTCATGTGATGAATGCCGATGGTAGTGATGAAAAACAACTCACCAATGCCAGTGGAAGTTGCAGACCTCATTTTTCTCCGGACAGTAAAAAAATAGCCTATGTCTCCACAGAAGGGGATGGAAAAGGAGACATCTGGATTATGGATCCCGACGGGAGCAACAAAACCCGAGTTACCACCGATCCGAATTATGATTACCATCCCTCCTGGTCTCCGGACGGAACCAAAATCGTTTATGCCAATACAACCGACAAAAAAAAAGCCGACTGGAATCTTTTTATCATCAATGTGGATGGAAGTAACCCCGTTCAACTTACCAACGATAGGAGCGTCAATAACCACCCCGATTGGAAATAGACGAAAAAACTTGACAGAGCGGTCAGGATTTGATAAACTAATGTAAAAGGATGTTTATACCTCGCAACGTTTTTATATGCAAACGAGAAACGAGGTTTATTATGAAAATCACGGCACAAGAAGAATATGGGTTGCGTTGTATTCTGCAACTGGCCCATTATCCTCCCGGTGAACCGGTATCGGTCACTGAAATTGCCGAGAAGGAAGGCCTTTCCACAGATTATGTAACGAAACTTCTGGTTCTCCTACGACGGGCAGGTTTGGTTGAAAGTATTCGCGGGGTTAATGGGGGTTATACGCTGACTAAAAGTCCAGAAAATATCCTGATGATCGATGTCTTACAGGCTTTAGATGAAGACTCTTTTTTCTACCACGAAACAGGTGGATCAGATCTTTGCAGGCAATTCCCCGGAAAGCTTGAGGAATGTACCCATGTGAAACAGTGTGGTATTCGTCCCGTATGGTATTCCCTCATGCAATATATCTACAGTGTGTTTAGTCATATCACGCTGGCTCACCTCATGAGAGAAGAAAAAGGAAAAGAATTCCTGAATAAGGCAATGGAACCTCAGCAGGAGTTGATTCAGATCAGTGAGGGTTCCGGTTAATACCGAAGATTTTTCACAAAAAGGGCTTGACGAAGAACCTAAGACTACCCATTTTAATTATTGGGCTATGGAAAATAGCCAAAGTTGGTTGGAAACTGTGTATAAAGTAGTTTCCAGATTTAAAATTTAAGATTATTTTTTTTGATTTTATACCTGACAATTTTGTCAGGTATAAAAGGTTCTGCCTTCAGGCAGAAGGAGTCATATTTTTAATTGGATTTGTAAGAACACCGGTAAGTTTTTCCGGATACTAATCAGCCCGTTGCCCGGGTTTAAGAGCTTATGCTTTAATTAAAGATAAAGTGAAGAAACCGAAAACTACGGGCAACGAAGAAGGGATGATGAAGTTATGAGTAATGAGACGAGCACCCTGGAAACTTTAACGAGCCAGGAATACAAATATGGATTTGTGACGGAAATCGAGGAGGAGACTGTTCCTAAAGGGTTGAATGAGGACATTATTCGTTTAATCTCCTCCAAAAAGAAGGAACCGGATTTTCTGCTGGAGTGGCGGTTAAAGGCTTATCGACACTGGCTGACCATGAAAGAGCCGAAGTGGGCTAATGTTCACTATCCGCCCATTGATTATCAGGATATTATTTATTATGCAGCTCCGAAACGGAAACCTAAGTGGAACAGCCTCGAAGAAGTAGATCCCGAGCTGTTACGTACCTTTGAGAGGCTAGGTATCCCGCTGGAAGAGCAAAAGCGACTGAGCGGTGTGGCCGTTGATGCGGTTTTTGATAGTGTTTCGGTAGCGACCACCTATAAGGAAAAACTTGCGGAATTAGGGATCATTTTCTGTTCCTTTTCCGAAGCGGTTCAAAATTACCCGGATCTGGTTCAGAGATATCTCGGCTCTGTAGTGCCGTATACAGATAACTTCTTCGCGGCATTGAATTCGGCTGTTTTCAGTGATGGGTCCTTCTGTTACATCCCGAAGGGGGTACGCTGCCCCATGGAGTTATCGACTTACTTCCGCATCAATGCTTCAGAAACCGGTCAATTTGAGCGTACCCTTATCATTGCCGAGGAAGGAGCGTATGTATCCTATTTAGAGGGTTGTACAGCTCCCATGCGGGATGAGAATCAATTACATGCAGCGGTGGTGGAGTTGATTGCCCATAAGAATGCGGAAATCAAATACTCCACCGTCCAGAACTGGTACCCGGGTGACAAAGACGGTAAGGGAGGAATTTATAATTTTGTAACCAAACGGGGTCTATGCCTGGGAGACAACTCTAAAATTTCCTGGACCCAGGTGGAGACCGGTTCGGCCATTACCTGGAAGTATCCCAGTGTAATCCTAAAGGGAGATAATTCCGTAGGCGAGTTCTACTCGGTGGCCCTCACCAATAATTATCAGCAGGCGGATACAGGTACGAAGATGATTCACATCGGAAAGAACACCCGCAGTACCGTCATTTCCAAGGGAATCTCGGCGGGTCATGGGAACAACACTTACCGGGGTTTGATTAAAATCACGAAAAGTGCTTCAGGGGCCCGGAATTATTCCCAGTGTGACTCTTTATTGATCGGGGACAAGTGCGGGGCCCATACCTTTCCGTATATTGAAGTAAGAAATAATTCGGCGCGGTTAGAACATGAAGCGACCACCTCAAAGATCGGGGAAGATCAGCTCTTTTACTGTAATCAGCGGGGTCTCTCTACAGAGGACGCGGTGAATTTGATCGTTAACGGATACTGTAAAGAGGTCTTTCACCATTTACCCATGGAATTTGCAGTGGAAGCCCAGAAACTACTGGCAGTAAGTCTTGAAGGAAGTGTTGGTTAGCTTTGGAATTCAGAAGCCAGAAATCAGAAGCCGGATTTTTACGCTTCTGACTTCTGGCTTCTGACTCTTGAACTCTTAGAAAGAATGTTAAAAATACGTGATCTGCGAGTAGCCGTGGAGGATAAAGAAATTCTCAAAGGAATCAATCTGGAGGTCAATGCCGGAGAAGTCCATGCGATTATGGGTCCAAACGGCTCGGGGAAAAGTACCCTTGCCCAGGTCCTGGCAGGACGTGAGACCTACCAGGTCACCAGTGGAGAGGTCCTTTATGAAGGGAAAGATTTGCTGAAGATGCCTCCCGAGGAACGAGCCCGGGAAGGGATTTTCCTTGCCTTTCAATACCCTATTGAAATTCCAGGAATTAGCAATAGCTATTTCCTGAAAGCCGCCCTCAATGCCATCCGAAAGCATAAGGGCCTCGAAGAATTGGATGCCATGGAATTCCTCACCCTAGCAAAACAAAAATTAAAAATTGTTGAAATGGATCCAAGCTTTCTGAATCGCCCGGTTAACGAAGGCTTCTCGGGGGGTGAAAAGAAGCGTAACGAAATATTCCAGATGGCTATATTAGAGCCTAAACTGGCTATACTAGACGAAACAGATTCCGGGTTGGATATCGATGCCCTCAAAATTGTAGCCAATGGCATCAACAAGCTCAGAAGCAAGGATAATGCGATCATTCTGGTAACCCATTACCAGCGATTGTTAAATTATGTGATTCCCGACTATGTCCACGTTCTGTTTGATGGACGGATTATTAAATCGGGTGGAAAAGAACTGGCTTTAGAACTTGAAGAAAAGGGATACGATTGGATTAAAGAAGAAGTCGAAACCGTTCGTAGTTAAAGACCTGAAGGGTTTGGAGTGACCTGAATTGAATACTACTTTGGATGCTTCAGGTGCTTAAAAGACTCTTCAGGTACTTAAAAACTTTAAATACTTCAGGCACTTTTACAATGCGAGTTACTAAGAATCAGGAATGGTACCTTTCCAACTTCCAGGCGTTCGAGAAGAATCTCGATGGAGACCAGGCGTCGCCGATTCATAAGATTCGTAAGACGGCTATTTCTCGATTTGTTGAACTTGGTTTTCCCACTATTCACGATGAAGAGTGGAAATACACGGATGTTTCTCCTATTGTCGAGCGTACCTTCAAACCGACCTTTGCAGAGGCAGAAGCGGCTCGCTGGTTACTCCCCTTGACTATCCAAGCCATTCGACGTTTCACGCTGGAAGAAACCGGATACCATCGAATTGTTTTTGTAAATGGCTATTATTCCCGGGAGCTTTCGTACCCGCATCCCCTTGCAAAGGACGTTCAAATAGGAAGCCTGGCTACAGTCATCGAAAAGGACCCCACGACCCTGACCAGGTATTTATCGGTAGGAGTAGGATTTCCGTCCTCTTATGAGGATAATGGGTTTACGGCGCTCAATACGGCTTTTATTCGAGACGGAGCTTTTGTATATATTCCGGACGGTGTAATTGTTGAAGTCCCCATTCATCTGCTGTTCGTCGGAATCGGTGATTCAGAGGCTGCCTCGGTTGATAAAGCGCCTCCCCTTTCTCAACCTCGAAATCTTATCATTACGGGTAAAAACAGTCAGGTGGCCTTGATCGAAAGTTATGTAAGTCCTACCCATAGCTCTTATTTCACCAATACCATTACAGAAGTTGTGATAGGTGAAAACTCGGTGGTAGATTATTATAAGCTTCAATATGAGAGTCTGGAGGCTTTCCACATTGGGACCGTACAGGTGCGTCAGGGGAGGAGTAGTAATTTTTCATCCCATTCGCTATCCTTTGGTGGAAAACTTGTTCGAAACAATATAACCGTTGTGTTCGAAGCAGAAGGGGGCGAGTGTACTTTGAATGGCCTTTATGTGGTAGCCGATCGGCAGCATGTGGATAATCATACCATGATCGATCATGCAAAGCCTCACTGTACAAGTAATGAGTTATACAAAGGTATACTGGATGGAAAGTCGAGGGGGGTATTCAACGGAAAGATCCTGGTTCGACCCAATGCTCAAAAAACTAACGCCCATCAAACAAACAAAAATCTTTTGCTCTCCGATGAAGCCTTAATCGACACAAAACCTCAATTGGAAATTTTTGCCAACGATGTAAAGTGTAGTCATGGGGCTACCATAGGCCAACTGGAGGAAGATCCCATCTTCTATCTCCGTTCCCGGGGAGTGGATCGAGAGATGGCTCGCACAATTCTGACCTACGCTTTTGCCAGTGATATCATTAGCCGTATTAAGCTTGAAGCAGTCCGAACCGATATCGATAGGAGGTTATTATCCCGGTTTGGAAAATAAAAGAATCGTCCGTTGTCCGTTGTCCGTTGTCTCTCTAAAAGTCGCAACGGACAACGGACAACAGACAACGGACAAGAGATGAAAGCCAGTTCCAATATAACCATACCAAACATCACCGAGCAGCTAACTCCACGATCTTCGACCCAGTTCAGAACAGGGTTTGATGTGGAAAAAATCAGGGAAGACTTTCCCATTTTGAAACAGCGAGTCCATGGTAAACCCCTGGTTTATCTCGACAATGCAGCCACCACTCAGAAGCCCCGGGTAGTTATAGAGGCCATACAGAAATATTATACAGAAGAAAACGCTAATGTTCACCGAGGTGTTCATTTCCTGAGCGAAAAGGCTACCCAGGCCTATGAAGGGGCCCGATCCAGGATAAGACGGTTTATAAATGCTTCCAAGGATAAAGAAATTATTTTCGTTCGCGGCGCCACCGAAGGAATCAATCTGGTTGTAAACAGCTACGGGCGAAAGTACATACAGCCGGGAGATGAGATTATCATCTCGGCCATGGAGCACCACTCCAATATTGTTCCCTGGCAGATGCTCTGTGAAGAAAAAGGGGCTAAACTACGGATTATTCCAATGAACGACGCAGGCGAGCTGTTGATCGACGAGTACGAGGAACTTTTAAACGAAAGAACAAAATTTGTTTCGGTCGTTCAGGTATCCAACTCCTTAGGTACCGTTAATCCCGTTCGTCAAATTATCCAGATGGCCCATAACTATGGAATCCCGGTTTTAATCGATGGAGCGCAGGCCGTACAACACATGCCGGTAGATGTAAGAGATCTGGATTGTGACTTTTACGTCTTTTCAGGGCATAAAATCTTCGGCCCTACGGGAATTGGTATTCTGTACGGTAAAGAAAGATTGCTGGAAGTCATGCCTCCTTACCAGGGTGGCGGTGACATGATTCTCTCGGTCACCTTTGAAAAAACCATTTATAATACTTTACCAGCTAAATTCGAAGCAGGTACGCCCCATATCGAGGGGGGGATTGGACTGGGAGTTGCCGTTGATTACGTGAGTAAAATCGGTTTAGATGCCATCGCCGCTTACGAGCAGGAATTACTTAAATATGCAACAGAAGCCCTATCCGAAATCGAGGGTTTACGTATTATCGGAACGGCTAAGGAGAAAGCAAGTGTTTTGTCTTTTGTCCTGGAAGGTGTACATCCCCACGATATGGGTACGATATTAGATACCGAAGGGATTGCCATCCGTACCGGTCATCACTGTACCCAGCCAGTGATGCAACGCTTCGGGATACCGGCCACCGCCCGAGCATCACTGGCTTTTTACAATACAAAAGAGGATATCGACGCCCTGGTTAGGGGAATTTATAAAGTTAAGGAAATATTCGGATCCTAGAATTCAGGAGTCCGGAGTCAGAAGATTAACTCTTTTGACTCCGGACTCCTGAATTCTTTTTTTAATGGACGAACTGCGCGAACTGTACCAGCAGGTCATATTGGATCATAATAAAAATCCGCGCAATTTTCGTAAAATAGAAGGAGCAAATCGGAAAGTCGAAGGGTATAATCCGCTTTGTGGGGATCACTACTTTATCTACATGCAGCTGGAAGATGATGTGATCAAAGATCTGAGTTTTGAAGGAGAAGGTTGCGCTATTTCCAAGGCTTCAGCTTCCTTGATGAGTTCGGTATTAAAGGGAAAAACCAAAGCTGAAGCTGAGATGCTTTTCCAGAGATTCCATGAAGTGGTTACAGGCCGATTAGACCCAACCGATCACCTGGAAGAGTTAGGGAAACTCGCGGTTTTTGCAGGAGTCTCTGAGTTCCCGGTTCGGGTTAAATGTGCAACCCTTGCCTGGCATACCATGCATGCGGCCTTAAATGGGAGGTGTGAAACGGTATCAACAGAATAATAAGTACTGAGTACTGAGTACTGGAACTGAGTTTTTAGCTTGCTTGAGTACTCAGTACTCAGTACTGGGTACTGAGTACTTATTATTATGAGTACACCTGTAACTGAAGAACAGGTCGTTGAGGTTTTAAAAACCTGCTACGATCCAGAAATTCCGGTAAATATTTACGAATTGGGACTTATTTACGAAGTAAAGATCAGTCCTTCCAATGAGGTGTTTATTAAAATGACCCTTACGACGCCTCATTGCCCGGCAGCAGCTTCTCTGCCCTTTGAAGTCGAAAGCAAGGTAAGGTCTATTCCCGGGGTGACCGATGCAAAGGTTGACGTCGTATGGGAACCCATGTGGAATCCGAGTATGATGTCAGAAGCGGCGAAGTTGGAACTGGGAATATTATAACCCCGGCCCGAAGCCCTGTTAAAAATCAGATAACGGTATTTTGATGAATAATCTGTAAGTAAATAAGGGAGATTCTCCTGACTTTCCACCTCTCCGACTTCCCTTCCCCACCGGGGAAGGGGAGAGTGGGGCCCTACGCGCCAGGATAAGAAGGTTAGCCCCAGCGGAGCAACCTGTTTAACAGGCCGCTCCTACAGAGCTTAAAAAAATTCTGAATCCCCCGACTTGTGTCTGGGACTACCAACGGTTCATCCCTGACGGGGCTTTTCAGCTTATCCTGGCGTCTATTTCCTGGCCTTCCTTGGCCACAACCAGGGGAAGGTGAGAGAAGGGAGTCTACTCCCTTCGCATCTAAACTAAAAATCTATCCTGTTTCATCATGTCCCCTACGTTTGAATATTATTCCGGCTCTTCCCATTCTCCGGATACTGCTTCTCTCTTGGAGGAATTTAAAGCCCGTTTTTTAGATAAAGCTGCCGATGGATATTCTCCGGAAGAAATCCTGGATAGAATGTTGGAAGAGGACCGGCAACAGGACAAAGGAATCTATAGTGGAAATCGTCAGATCCGGCTTAAAGATGTCTTTTCCCGTAGAATTCAAGAAAAGTTATACTCTTCAAAAGGCCTTTCAGAGGAAGGCGAAGCCGGTGGGGAAGGGTTAGAGGCAGGATCACAGACTGCAACCCTGGCCGATGAATCGGGAAAGCCCGGCGGCGGAAGCTTTATTTCGAAGAAAGGAACCCGACAAAAAGACCTTTATCCCTCTGAAGAGGTGGAATCCGATTTTTACAAACCTGTTCCGGATAAAGGGGAGGAAGCATGGGCTGATCAGGCCATTAAATCAAGGGCTTTACAAGAACTGAAAAAGATGCAGTACATAGATGAAAAAGGCCGACTGACCTCTAAAGCTTTGCAGGAGATGGGACAATGCTTACTCAGAACCGTTTTTCAAGATTTAAAAAAGGCCGGATTCGGTTTACATGAGACCCCTGAAAAAGGTATGGGACTCATCAAAGCCCATGAAACGAAACCCTATGAATATGGAGATCTTTTTCGGGTTAATATCGTTCAATCTCTCCTTAACGGAGTCCGACGTAATATGCAGGTGCCCGTCCGATTGAATGCAGAAGATTTTAGAATCAACCTCTTGCAACATCAATCCAACATGGCGACCGTCCTTATTGTAGATCGAAGTGAAAGTATGTCCCATGATAACCGTATCGTTGCGGTCAGAAAGACCAGCCTGGCATTGTTTCAATTGATTACCAGCTTATATCCGGGAGATCAGATTTGGGTAGTTGGAATGGATAGCACGGCAGAGTTGATTCACCCCTCTCAGCTTTACTCTCTAATTCAGGAACGTCTCTGGACCAATATGGAAGCAGCTTTACGCCTTTCCAGAAAGCTTCTCCAGAAATATCCTTACCATCTTAAACAAATTATCATGGTTACCGATGGACATCCCACCATATGCAGCCTGGATGGAAAATTATATAAAAATCCTTACCGTCCGGTTGATGATATTATCGCAAGAAAAACGCTTCGGGAAGTCGAATTATGCACCATGAAGGGGGTCCGACTACACATTATCATGCTGGCCCAGGACAAATATTTAACCGATTTTGCCAATCGTATGGCCGAGATCAATCGAGGAAACGTCTACTATGTAGAACCGGATCAACTGAGTAAATTCTTGCTGGTCAGTTATGCCACCGAAAGTCTCTCCCGATTCAGAAAATTAAACAATTGAGAAGGGAGTCCCTTCAACTTTTTCTTGACATCCTCTTTAATAAAAGCTATAAAAGCCTGGAGGTTCAAGATGGATTATCGGCCGTTAAAGGAGAGGTTTATATGGATGAGAAAGTCAAAGTAGACGTGAGGAAATTGGAGGATGTGGCGATTATTGATATGAAGGGAGATGTAACTTCCCTTGCGGACGTACCTTTACATGGTGCCATGGAAAGCGTTGTTGGCGAGGGGATTAAAAAAGTTATTTTTAATTTTACCGATGTAAGTTATATCAACAGCAGTGGGATTGCCATATTAATCGGGATCGTAACGAGTTATAATGCCAAAGGGATTAATTTTAAGGTCTACGGATTGACACCGCATTTTAAGAAGATTTTTGGAATGATCGGGTTAACTCAGTATGCCCCTATTTTGAAGTCGGAGGAAGAAGCCTTAAAAAATTTTGCCTAGACCCTTTAAAGTAAAAAGATATTTTCTCCCATTTCTACCCCCCGTTATCCTGTACCTGAAGAAGAGCAACTTTGAGAGTTTAGAATGTCTTTAAGTATTCCACCTTAGCTTTTGAATCTCGGGAAGTACCTGTTCGATTGCCTTTCGTCCTGCTTCGATAAGCCTGTCTGCTTTATAAAACTCTGCCCAGGCGATATTTCCCACCTCCGGGGTGATTAAAATACTGGCCGGCATTGCTTTGATATTTGTAATCTCATACTGAAGGCTTTGAAGTGAACGCATGATGGCATCCAAAACTTTGGGCATAATGGAGAATCGAGAAAAGGAGGGTTTCTCGCTCGTCTCCAGGGGAGGTGTCACACTTACGGCCAGGGTAATATCGGCGCCCCGATCTAACAAGGGTTTAACAGGAACTGGATCTACCACCGACCCATCAATTAAGTAACGATCCCGGTATTTAACCGGTACAAAAACTCCTGGAATGGAGAAGCTGGCTCGAACGGCATTTCTTACGTTTCCTTTTTCAAACACAACTTCCTCCCCTGTATTGAGATCCATGGCTACCACCGATAAGGGGATTTTAAGCTCACTGAAATCAGGGTCTCCAACCACATCCAGAAATAATTTGTCGACCCGATCCCCTCCGAATAGACCTGCCTTAAAGAATTGAATATCGGCCAATCGAAGTAATCCGAGTTTAGAGCCCCATTTAAGGACGGAAGTTTTAATTATATCGAGAGGAACTCCGGCCGCATAAGCGGAGCCTATCAGTGCCCCGGCACTGGTTCCCGATATCATATCGATGGGGATTCCGTACTCTTCCAAAGCATAGAGAACTCCGATATGGGCCATACCTCTGGCAGAACCACCCCCTAGGGCCAATCCGATTTTCTTTCCTTCGATATCCCGGGCGAGAGCCTCCAGGCTTTTGCTGAGCTCAGAATGGGGGTAATCCAGAATAAAAGGTTTCCCTGTTTGGAAGAAAGCGGTTGAAACTTCATAATCCCTGGGTAATACATGAAATCCCCTTCGGGTCTTAGCAATACCTCCGATCCCCGTATCCGATAAGTTCAAAACCGTTCTAACCTCTTGATGATCTAAGATGATCAACGGATATTCTTCGGAACTGTTGGAGGTAACAAAAAGTACCATATTGGATAAATCCAGGGCTTCAAAGGTACTCCGACTCAGTTTCGAGCTTGTATCGATCAAGACATAATCGTAACGATCTTTTAAGATTCCCAGAATGAGAGCAATCGACTCCCGCCCTTTAGATTCCTCCATTAGGAGCTCCGGTGCTATGGAAACCACCTCAAGCCCTCCTTCATGGTTTACGGTGCACTCTTCCAGATAGCCGGAGGCGATTTGGGAAGAATTAATCCGCTTCGTAGGAGGGATTTTCAAAACCCGGGTCAGACTTTCTTCTTTGATTCCCATGTCCACGACCACCACCTTTTTGCGGGTTTCTTTTACAAGGCTGGCGGCAAGATTGGCCACAAGCAAGGTTTTACCGATGCGTTCTTCGGTGCTATAAACGGTAATGATAGGGTATTTGCTTCGCTGCTGGCTTTGGATCGTTTCTCTTTTTTGGCGTAACTTGAAGCTCAAGAGTTCTACCAAATTTTTAAGGATAGGAATATGGGTTTCGATGGCTTTTTCGAACTCGTCTCGGGTTATTTCAAGGACTTCGGCATCGATCACTACCTCCACGGAGGTTAATCGGGGCTCGCTGGCCAGAAGGGGCATATCGCCGAAAAAATCACCCGGACTCAAGTAGGCAAACTCTATCTCATCTCCACTTTCCGTCTTTTTCAAAACCCTCACCTGCCCGGATACCAAGATATAGAATTCATTACTGACCTCTCCCTCTCGGCAAATCCGAACTCCTCGGGGGTAATACTTGCGGCGAAAGAGCGCTGCCAGTTTTTCCAACTCTTCTAAAGGAACCGATTTGAATATCCGGTTTTTTTGTAACAGAGGTATGAGGCTTTCCATATCAATCCCCTTTCTAAGGTCCCCCGGGATTTTTAAAATCCCGGAGGTTTATAAGGGAACTTCTCATTTAAGACCTAACAGATCCGAAATCTGTGCCCAGGCTTGATCTCTATCTTTTGTATAAGCTTCTACATGGGATTTATTCCCCGTATTGATGAAGGCTTTTACATCGTGTGCAGAAGCTATGAGAAGATCATAGGTGGAAATGATCCTTCTAAGATACCGGGTATCCTCCTCACTGAGGGGATATGAAGTAAGAAGCTTATTCAATCCATCCTTGGTAGATTGAGAGATTTGTATATAAGCATCCATGATTTGGATTGCTTTCTCTTTATCGTAAGCCTTTGCCGCGTACCCATCGACGAGGGTACCGATCGCCATATGGGTAAGGAATAATCCTTGAGCGGTCGTTGCTCCCAGTGTTTCCAGCAGGATTTCTTCTTGAGCCAGAGTAAGGGACGGATTTATAAGGGCTAATTCAATAAGGAGAATCAGACCAAGACTTTTAATAAGACCCATGGGTTTATTTCTTTTCATGTTCATCTTTCCTTTTTCCTTTGGATTGATTTTGTTTCTCATCCTGAGAAGCATTCTCTATCCAAAAATAGGGTAGATTAACCGGGGATCTAAAAAGCAGCAGCTAAGGGTAGAGGTATTATATTTAAAGAAAGAAAGAACGGTCAAGCAAAAACTATTTCCGGCGTGATCTTCTGAGATGACCCTTTGAGCCAGGATCCTCGAAATTAGAAGCAAGCTCTGGCCGGGTAAACTGATCCATCCCTTGCCGGCTTATGAACTCCTACTCCGCTTCTACTTTTCTTTGCGTTCCCCTTGCTTTTTTATTGACAAGTTTAAAGAAGCTATCTAGTTTAACTTAAACACATTAACCTACATTGCAATAAACATGCAGGAAAAGAGGGTTTCGTAGGTCCATTTTCTCCCGCGGAGGTTCCCACCCCCGCCGAAAATGATTTTTGAGATCTACTATTTTTCCTCAATAAGCTACTATCAATTTTAAACACGTTAACCGAAAGGAGATAAGTATGCCAAAAATAAAAAGTCCTCAAGGAGGTTCTTTACACTTACGTGTAATATCTCTCCTGTTGTTGATTTTTATAAGCTCAGGGTCGAAGCTACAGGCCCAGGATAATACCCCTATCAAGGTAGGTTTAAATGTAGAACTAACGGGTTTAGCTGCAGATCTGGGAGATTTATCTAAAAAAGCAGCGGATCTAGCCGTTGAGGAGATAAATGCTGCGGGTGGTATTAATGGGCGCCCCATTGATTTAATTGCCGAAGATAGTCAATCCAGTAACCAGGGGGCAGTTGCAGCAACCAATAAGCTTATCAATTCCCATAAGGTTGTCGCCATGGTAGGTCCGGTAAAAAGCACCCAGATGCAAGCCGTCAGTGATATTATAAAAAAAGCTCACCTACCCACCATGTTTGGAGGAACTAATCCCAAATTGACCCGGATCGATAATAAGGTCGTAAATCCCTGGATATTTCGATGTCGACCCGCAGATAGTATCGCCGGAGTCGCCATTGCCCGTTTTATTATCGAAGATTTGAAAATCAACAAAGTAGGAATTCTCCATGACAGTGATACCTTTGGTACAACCGGAGCCGGTATCGTTAAAGATACCCTCAAGAAGCTAGGTACAGAGCCCCTGCTTATAGAAAAGTATGCTACGGGAACAGAGAATTATCAACCTCAACTTTTAAACATGAAATCGGCAGGGGTTGAAGCCCTGGTTATCTATGGAACCAACGCCAATGATGATGCAAAAATCCTTCGTCAAATTAAAGAATTGGGTCTGGATTTTAAAGTCGTAGGATCTCCCTCCAATGCTCAAAAAATTACCCTGGATTTGGCTAAAGAAGCCGCCGAGGGTATTTATGCCGTGGTGGACTACGTACCCGGACAAAGTGAGGTAGCAAAAAGATATCGTGAAGCGTATGTGAAAAAGTACGGTTCTGAACCGGATACATTAGCTGCCTGGAACTATGATGCCTTGTATATTCTCGCCGAAGCCATGAAAAAAGCCGGTACAGATCCAGAAAAGATTCGAGAAGCCATTCTTGCCACCAAAGGTTTTAAAGGAGTCCTGGGTGAATTTAACTTCGATGAGTTTGGGGATGGGCTTCATGAAGTAAGTATGGTTCAGATTAAGAACGGTCAACCTTCTCTTTTAAGGGTCATCAAAGAAAATGAATAAGTAGAGGATTGTGGATTGTTTCTTATCCGTTGTCTATTGTAACGGCTTCAGGCAATGGACAACGGATAACGGACAAAGATCTGTGGATTTCATAACTTTCCTGCAACTGATTATCAGTGGCCTTGCCATGGGGGCAATTTATGCTCTGGTTGCATTGGGATTTGTCCTTATTTATAATGCGGTAGGTATCGTAAACTTTGCCCAAGGGGAGTTTATCATGATACCCGCTTTTTTTGGAATCACCGCTCTGGTTACCTGGTATCTTCCGGTTCCTGTTGCTTATTCCCTTGTACTTGCAGCCATGGTCGTCTTTGGGCTTGTTTTTGAATTAATTGCCTATTATCCCCTCCGGAATCGTCCTTTTTTGCCTGTCGTCATCAGTACCATTGGAGCTTCCATTTTGCTAAAAAATCTGGCCCAAAATATCTGGGGAGCTATTCCCCTTCGGTTCCCGGGATTATTCGAAACAGGTACCCTTAACCTCGGAGGCTTGCGGATAGGTTTACAACATCTCCTTATTTTAGGAGTAACGCTTATCCTCCTGATTTTGCAATATCTGCTCTTTGAGAAAACCCTACTCGGGAAAAAAATGCAGGCGACGGCACAGGATAAACAGACGGCCCGATTAATGGGAATCCCTATCAATAAAATGATCGCCCTTACTTTTATCTATAGTGCCCTGTTGGGTGGGGTGGCAGCTCTTCTGGTAGCTCCAATTCTCAATGTAACCAAGGATATGGGAGGGCCTATAGCTTTAAAGGCTTTCTCTTCAAGTATTATCGGTGGTTTCGGAAGCATCCCTGGAGCTATTTTAGGCGGTCTTTTTGTCGGGGTCATCGAAGCCATAGCCGGTAAATATTATTCTGCTTATACCGATGGGGTTGCCTTTTTCGTATTGATCGCAGTTCTGCTCTTTAGACCCCAGGGGATTTTTGGAGAACGTATTGCTGAAAAGGCCTAATTGGGTGGACTGTAGATCATGGGCAGTAGTGGTAACAGAAAATAACCGACTACGACCCACAACCTACCATCCACAGCCCTGTCATGAAATTTATTCTTATATTTTTAATTCTGGCTTTTGCCATCGTGGCTCCACTCATCTGGACGACCGACTACTGGCATCATCTGATGGTATTGGCAGCAATTTACGCCATTGTAGCCCTTGGTCTTAATTTCACCCTGGGATTAACCGGACAATTATCTCTGGCCCAGGCCGCTTTTTGGGGTATCGGTGCGTATACTTCAGCACTGTTAACGGTACGCCATGAATTATCTTTCTGGATTGGATTGCCTGCCGCCGCTGCTGTATCGGCCTTATTTGGTATCCTACTCGGCTTTCCTTCCTTTAAGTTATCTGGACATTACCTGGCCATGACCACCATCGGATTTGGGATTATTGTGCGGCTGGTACTTCAAAATGAAACCGATTTAACGGGAGGTGCCGATGGTATTGCGGGTATTCCGGCTCCAACCTTGTTGGGATTTGACATTGATGATAACCGGAAGTTCTATTATTTCGCCCTGGGTTTCCTGATCCTCTTGAGTATAGTTGCTTTGAGAGTCCAACACTCCCGGGCAGGACGCGCCTTCCAGGCTATCCGTGAAAATGAGATGGCTGCCAGCGCAACTGGGGTTAATATCAATCGGTATAAACTTATTGCGTTTATGTTTAGTGCCTTATATGCAGGAATTGCAGGCTCTCTCTACGCCCATTCTGCAGGTTATATCAGCCCAGATACCTTTTCTTTTGATCAATCGGTAATATTTCTGGTCATGCTGGTACTGGGTGGTTCTGGCTCGGTCTACGGCACCCTCCTTGGAGCTATCCTAATAACCTTTCTACCTGAATGGTTACGATTCCTTAAAAGTTATTATATGGCCGTCTACGGAGCCGGAGTCCTCCTGATGATGATTTTCCTGCCTACAGGTATGTGGGGGCTTTTGGAAATGATCCATGAACGAATAATCGGTAAACCGGTCGAAGTCATTCCACCACTGGACAGGCCAGGTGAACCCAGAAAAGCAGAACTCTCTGTAGGAGCAAAAAAATAGGCTTGTTTATTGTCCGTTGCCAGGAATCACTCCGGGAGACCATCAACGGACAATGGACTCTGAACAATAAACAGAATGGAAATTCTAAAGACCATCCAATTAAGTAAACACTTCGGTGGACTTAAGGCCGTAGATAAGGTAGATCTTTCCATCCAGAAAGGAGAGATCCGGGCTCTGATCGGACCTAACGGATCGGGTAAAACCACCATCCTCAATATACTCAGTGGTATTTATCAACCCACAGAAGGTAAAATTCTATTTAAAGGCATGGATATAACCGGAAAAAAACCTCATATTTTGGTAGAGTACGGCATGGCCCGTACCTTCCAAAATATCCGCCTTTTTCCAGAACTGACGGTACTTCAGAATGTTAAAGTAGGCCAACACTGTCGTACCAAATCGGATTTGGTAAGTATTATATTCGGCTTATCGGGAGCAAGAAAAGAAGAACGCCACATCGAAGAAAAAGCCATGCAGGTCCTTGAATTTGTAGGACTCCAGGATAAACGTAACCGACCGGCAAAGAGCCTTCCCTATGGACAACAACGGTTGCTGGAATTGGCAAGAGCACTGGCCACCGAACCCGAACTTCTTCTCCTGGACGAACCTGCAGCCGGATTAAACCCCCATGAAACAGAAGTCCTGGATGATTTACTGATTAAAATACGAAACCAGGGTATAACCCTGCTGTTGGTCGAACATGATATGAACCTGGTCATGGGGATATCAGATTATATTACCGTGCTTAATTTTGGTGCAAAAATAGCCCAAGGTACTCCGGAGGAAATCCAGAACAACCCGGAGGTTATAGAAGCCTACCTGGGTAAGGAAGAAGTTTTGCAAACCTAGTATTTTGTTAAGTCAATTCCAGGCAGTTCTCTGCCCTCACCCCCGGCCCCTCTTCCGAAGCTTCGGGAGGGGGGTATAGTTAGAAAGGGAATACTGCGATGCTTAAAGTTAAAGATATTGAAACCTATTACGGTAGCATTCAAGCCTTAAAAGGGATCTCCCTGGAGGTCAACGAAGGAGAAGTTGTAACCTTACTTGGAAGTAATGGGGCCGGGAAAAGCACTACCCTTAAAACCATCTCCGGTCTTCTCCGTCCGGTCAGGGGAACAATTGAATTTATGGGTGAGCGTATCGATCATTTGAAGCCTGAAGTTATCGTACAGAAGGGAATCGCCCATGTCCCGGAAGGAAGAAAAATTTTCCCCGGTTTGACCGTTCGAGACAATCTCATGTTAGGGGCTTCAGGACGGGTTAAGTTGAGTAAAGCTCAAATAGCCGAAGAAGCAGAGCAAATGCTGGAACTTTTCCCCGCTCTTAAACCCTTTGCAGATAAATTGGGTTGGACCCTCAGTGGGGGTCAACAGCAAATGCTGGCCATTGCTCGAGGATTAATGGCCCGTCCTAAGCTTCTATTGTTGGATGAACCTTCCCTGGGTCTGGCTCCTGTACTTGTACAGGAGGTTTTTCATATCATTCGGGATATTAATACCCGGGGTACTACCATTCTTCTCGTAGAACAAAATGCTTTTATGGCTCTTAAGGTAGCCCATCGGGGTTATGTAATGGAAACGGGAAAAATTGTCCTCCATGATCTGGCTACAAATCTACTCAATAACGAACAGGTAAAAAGAGCCTATCTGGGTACAACTAAAGCGGCTCGAAGGCAGGTTGTTGGATAGAAATCCTGAACGAACGGATTCCGGTCAATGGGTAAGTGAATTTAGATATTCAGGTTCCGGTAGTCCTTTCCCTGTTTAATTCCGGATAGGTAACCACCCTTCTGGGGTGCGCCGAAAGTGTTGAATTGAAGTGACCCCGAAGGCCCTGTTTTCGGGGTGCCAGGAGAAGCGTTCAACCGTAATTTGCGAATGGGCTATACGAACCCTGTTAAAGGAGGGAGGTTTCCCCTGGCTGCGGGTAGAAGTAGCCGTTCCTGCTTGGATGATCAGAGCAGAATACCTGCCTGTTTTGTAACCTACAACGGTATCGCCTACATGGCTTATGTGGAGATGACCGGCAAGAAAAACATCTACTCCGCATTCCACCAGGATTTCCATAGCCCCACCTGAGCGACCGACCGGTTCACAGGTATGATAACCTTCCGGTACCTCAAAGGGATGATGGGTGAGGTATATCATGATTCCCAGGAACGATAATTTGGGTTGAGGGAAGGAGATCTAAAAAAGCCCGGGCCTCTTTGAACTCTTGCGTTCGAGCGCGCTGGGTAAGATCCCCTGATACAACAACCACCTCCGGTTGGATCTCCTCAACCGTTGTCCTGAGAGAATGCACAACAGCCGTGTCTACACGACCAAAATGGAGGTCTGAAAGATGGACCAGCGTAAGCATCCTCGTTTTCTTGCTTTAGTTTTCTGTTTCTCCTTTACTTTTCGGTACCATAACCTGTAGAGCACGAGGCCGAATTTGGTAATGAAGTGGCATTTCCATCAAAATAACTTCCCCATCCACAGAAACATACACATACCTCCGTCTCCGCTTCCTTCGTTTGGTACCGACCCAGACTTCTTTAACCAGGAGCTTATCTAAATCTTTTTCCTGGCGTAACCGTCCTAAAAGCAGGCTTAAAGCCAGGCGTAGAAGACCTAACCGCCCGGTTTGGTGGGTCACATATAAACATAAATATCCTGCGTTGAGACATCTACGGGACCCAATGTTAAGACTTTCTATCTCATATTCGTTATTACCTACGAAAACAAAGGGGGTTATTCGCGTGATTTCTTGATCATCTGCGATCAGGCGGACATTGAAAAAAGGATAGCGGTGAAACACTTTGAGTAATGCCCAAAAGAAAGCGATCCCCTTGCTCCATCCCCGTCGCCGATACCACTCCCGGTGACGTACCATATGCGAATAAATGCCTATACTGGAATTATTAACGAAGATGTATCCGTTGACCTCTCCCACATCGACGCTAACAACAGAACCTGAGATGAGGTTATCCACGGCCTGTTCAAGATCCAGCGGTATTTTTAAATCTTTGGCAAAGTGATTAAGTGTCCCCAGCGGGAGGATTCCCAGGATCTTATCCGTGCCCACCAGCACAGAGGCAACCGTATTGATGGTACCATCACCGCCTCCGGCTACAACCATATCATAACCCTCACGAATTATCCGGTAGGTGGTTTCCACCAACTCTTCACCACTTTGGGCCAGCGAGATAGAGGCTTTGATATTTTTTGATTTAAATAGCTCGGTCACCTGCTCTATCTCTTTCTGTTTATCCTTAGAACCGGAAGAGTGATTGATAATAACCGCAAGATGGGAAGGTGTTTGATTTACTCCCATCCAGTTTTTCGAGCAACGAAAGGGTTGAGATTTCCAAAACCCTTTCCGGTGCTCAGACTCCTTAATTTTATCCTGAACCCTCTCACCGATAAGTCCGGAGAGATTTATAAGATTTTTGATTCTGCATCTATTTTATATCTTAGAAAGACCCTCCTCCTGGGGAAGGCAACGGAGCAAGAATTCTTTTTCCCCGTACCCAACTGAAAATAATCTATCCTGTGAACCGGTTCAGGTCAAGCAAAAACTATCCCTGGTAACTGTAACAACTTAGTGCTTTGTAAAGTTAGTTTTGTGGAATTCTCTGCCCTCACCCCTGACCCCCCTCCCACGCTGCGGGAGAGGGGTCAGGGGTGAGGGCAAAATGGTTATCCCAATTTAACTTTACAAGGTATTAGACCCTTTTCCTTCCCTTAACTATAAGGGTCACTCCTATCGGAAAGCGGATCCATTTGAGTAAAAAGGCTTCCAGGTAAAGGAGAGAGGTCAAAAACGTATTGAGGTAAGTCGGTGTGAAATGAAAGTCAGAAATAGCTTCCTGATCGGTCTTCGCCGGATTTAGGAGATTAACGGCTTTACGGAACAGGAAAATGGGTAGAACAAGGAAGGTATTGGCATAGGTAGTTTTTTCAACGGTAAAACCGGCTTTTTCTAATTTTTGACACAAATCCGATTCGGTGTATCGTCTTAGGACCTGTCCAGCCCGGTCGTGCTCGCCCCGGAGCCAGTTGAAGGCAGCTACCGTTAAAAAAACTTTTCCGCCGGGTCGGCAAACCCGGTAATATTCCCGAAGGGCTTTCTCATCGTTGGGAACACAAACCAAGACATCATAGGAAGTTATAAAATCAAAGGTTTCATCGCGGAAAGGGAGGTCTTCTACCGAGGCCTGAACGAGATCTCTCAGTTTACGAATTTTACAGAATTTAAGGGCTTCAGAAGATAGATCGATCCCAACGGTTTGGGGTTTTAAGCCTGTCTCCCGGGTCCGGTTCCCGATCTCCAAAAGGTATTGCAGTCGAGCACCCGTTCCACATCCGGCATCGAGAATCTTTGCAGAGGTTTTGCAGTGGAAGAGCTCGGGGATAAGGGTATACGCTATTTTCCTCATCCCCCGGTACCACCAGTACGTATCCTCCAGATGGTACATGATTTCGTATTCGCGCAGATTCACAGCCTCACTCCGACTTCTGATTCCCAGGTCCTTAGGATCTGGCGATCAAGGCAACTCCCAGGCAGATCAGTAGGACCCCTACCCATCGGATCCAGGATATCGATTCTCCTAAAATCCATTTTGATGCCAGTATAACCAGGACATAGCTTAAACTAACCATGGGGTAGGCATAGCTCAAAGGGACTCTGGATAACACAACCAACCAGAGCAGGACACTTATCGCATATAGTCCCAAAGCAAAGAGGACATAAGGATTAGTAAAAAGGGTGATATGAAAAGTCCAGGTGAGTAAGGCTTTGAAAGATATTTCACCGAAGGAGGATATGGCTTTCTTCATGGACAACTCACTAATAGACGCAAATACCACAGGAATCAGAATTAATCCGATAGGTTTCATATCGCGAACAAAAGGATAATTTCCTGGATCGATCTTAACGGATCAGGTTTTTTCTGGCAAGAAAAGGTTTTAGACAGATTTTCCACCAGAGTTTAAGGACGGTGATCCCTCCTTTAACGACCCGGTTTACAACAAAGACCTGGGATCTTCCACAAACCCGGTGAT
Source organism: bacterium (assembly GCA_030550175.1). Classification (GTDB taxonomy): domain Bacteria; phylum Moduliflexota; class Moduliflexia; order Moduliflexales; family JAUQPW01; genus JAUQPW01. Next base: position 47,260 of record JAUQPW010000005.1, on the reverse strand, counting down.
AATGATTAACCGGGACCTCTTTGAAAACAAATCCGGCATTTTGAAGCTTTTTCACCATTTCCACACAGATAGCCCCATCATCGGATTCCAGTTCGATTTTATCAAACACCTCCCGTCGGATAAGACGAAAGTCACAATCTACATCTCTGACCTTTAATCGAAAAAGGTTTTTTACTACGATATAATAAATTTTACCCAGGATAATTCGATAAAAGGGATCATGCCGTTGGATTTTATACCCGTTCACGATATCGACCCCATCCACCATTTCAGGGGCCAGGAGGGCCAATTCTCGAGGATCGTACTGACCGTCTCCATCGGTATAGAAAACAAAATCCTTGGTAGCATGGGCAAAACCGGATCGAAGGGCCCCTCCATATCCTTTGTTCTGGGTATGATAAATGACTTTAAGGTTTTTATAGTGGGTTTTCAGTTCTTCCAAAATTTCCCGACTAAAATCCTTACTGGCATCATCGACGACAATCACTTCATAGTCATCGGTCAGGGAACGAAGGGTTTTAAAAGCGGAAATAACAAGACTTGCGATAGTTCCTGCGTCGTTATAGCAGGGGAAAAAAACCGAAATGCTGGAAAGCCGTTTATTTTTGTCCGTCATTGTCCGTTGTCCGTTGTCCGTTGTCCGTTGTCCTCAAGTAGAATTACCCAATGAAAGATATCACCACCTGACAACAGACAACGGACAAGAACTACGAACAATTAGAAAAGAGCATAAATAAAAGGAGCTACCGCCGAACCTTCTGTAAGGATAATCAGTAAACCCAATCCAAGGAGCATAAACACGATAGGGCCTAACCACCATTTTTTCCGTTCTCTCAGAAAGAGCCAGAACTCAGAGAGGAGAGATAATTTACTCATCTGTGGATTATCCCTTATCCATTGTCTGTTGGAAACTACCCGTATAAGGTGGGGAGCAACAGACAGCAGAGAGTGGATTAAAACATCCGTTCATATCTTACTTTATCTTTCGAATTTTTTTCTCTTTTTTTCCAGTAAGTCAAATCAGAACCCGATCCGGTTCCGGGTTGGGGAAATTTTTGATCGAGCAGGTCTTTTCCCATCAATCTCAAAATCAGCCCAATAGGGGTAAAGATCAGGAAAAAGATGAGACCCAGGATGATATGGGTGTTAATCCAGCCCAAAATCAGAGCCAGGGCCATCCAGGCTTTGTGGATGGGTTTAAGAAGTTCTGGAAGGAGAAGACCCAGAACCAGAAACAGGCCTCCTATTCCCCAGAACCCCAGGTATTTACCGCTTCCCTTGTAAAGGGCCAGACTCCCCAGAAGTCCCAGTACGATGGCAATGGTTATTCCGAATTTACGGAGATCTTTACGATCTGGTTTTATTTTTTTTATTTCTTCTAATAAGGCTTTCAATCTAGTTCGAACTCCTTTTTCCAATCAATGTCTTTTTCCAGGGGTTTTTGCTCGCGTTTGTCCAGTAAGAAACTACCCATGGCAAGGTAATCGATATTAGTTCGCATAAAGCAGATATAGGCCTCTTCTGGTCGGCATACAATGGGTTCCCCTCGAACATTGAAAGAGGTGTTGATGATAACGGGACAGCCGGTCTTTTCATAAAATTTATGGATTAAATCATAGTAGAGGGGATGATCTTCTCGATTAACCGTTTGGATCCTTGCCGAGTAATCTACATGGGTAATGGCCGGTACCGAAGAACGAACCACATTTAACTTATCGATTCCCCAGAGTTTTTGTTCTTCTTCGGTCATTTTCCTTCGATGGATTTCCTTGACCGGTGCCACCAGCAGCATATAGGGGCTTTCCCGGTCCAACTCAAAATAATCAGAGACCTTATCCAGCAGGACACTGGGGGCAAAGGGTCTAAACCCTTCCCGGAATTTAATCTTGATATTCATCTCCGCCTGCATTTTAGGTGATCGGGGATCACCCAGGATACTTCGGGAGCCTAAAGCCCGAGGCCCGAATTCCATACGTCCCTGGAACCATCCCACAACCTTTTCTTTGGCGATAAGATCTGAAACTACATCGATCAGTTCTTCTCGACTCAGGCGTTTGTAAGGTATCTGACGACTTCTCAGAAACTTCTCAATGGCCTCGTCGGAGTAAGCAGGTCCCAGATAAGAACCTTTCTGGAAGTCTTTCTTCCCATCGGGTTTTCGCTCGTTTCCCAGATATTTATACCATATAAACAGGGCCGCACCCAGAGCTCCTCCGGCATCTCCGGCGGCGGGCTGTATCCAGATGTTCTCAAAGGGGCCTTCCCTCAAGATAAGCCCATTGCCAACACAGTTTAAGGCGACTCCTCCGGCCAGACAGAGGTTTTTCTGCCCGGTAACTTTGTGGACATGTCGGGCCATCCGGAGCATAGTCTCTTCGGTGACCACCTGGATGGACCGGGCCAGATCCATTTCCTTTTGGGTCAACTTTGTCTCCGGTACCCGCGGAGGTCCTCCCAAAAGCTTATGGAACTTCTCATTGGTCATGGTCAATCCGGCACAGTAATCAAAATACTCCATATTCAGCTTGAAAGATCCATCTTCTTTCAAGTCCATCAGCTTGGTTAAAATTAAATCTACATATTTGGGCTCTCCATAAGGGGCCAGCCCCATTACTTTGTATTCGCCGGAGTTGACCTTAAAACCTGTGTAATACGTAAAAGCCGAATATAAAAGTCCTAACGAGTGGGGAAATCGAATTTCATAATCTAATTCAAAATCATTCCCACAACCGGCTCCGAAACTGGTTGTGGTCCATTCCCCGACCCCATCCATGGTCAAAATAGCTGCCTCTCTAAAGGGAGAAGGATAAAAGGTACTGGCAGCATGGGATTCATGATGCTCGGGGAAGATGATCTTTCCCTCATATCCCAGCTCTTTTTTGATAAGGTCGGGAATCCAAAGCTTTTGTTTGATCCAGAGAGGAATGGCCTTCATAAAAGACCGGATTCCAAAAGGCGCATAAGCTAGATAGGTTTCCAAAATCCGCTCAAACTTAAGGAGAGGTTTATCGTAGAAACCGATAAAATCCAGATCTTTTACTGTAATTCCTGCCTCTTCCAGACAATAACGAATGGCATGCCGGGGAAACCTATGATCGTGTTTCTTTCGGGTAAATCGCTCTTCTTGAGCGGCAGCTATAATTTCTCCATCTTGTGCTAAGCAGGCCGCACTATCGTGATAAAAACAGGATATACCAAGGATATACATAGTTATTCCACATCCTACCTTCCCGTATGGGAATCAAAGGGGTAATAAATCCATGCAAAAGAAAAGCTCACAAGCCTGGGGTCGTTGATCGTAGATTTTACAGCTCGCGGGCTTTTCCTCGGTTCTCGGAATCAGGTAAGGACAAGGCATCCCTTCCGGTTTGTAAGTTCCATCCGGTAATTTAACTCGCAAAGCAATACAACAGACCCCACATCGAATACAGGCTTCATCAGGTACACCCGGAATCATAATTCCATTTTTTCAAACTCCCTGCATTTTAAAGAGGTCCAGATTTTCTTTTATCCATATCTGGAAAGGATAGCCTGGAGTCACTTTCCTGTCAAGCTTTAATTCATTAGGATCAGATTTTTTAAAAAAATTTTTATAATTGTTAATTTTCACTTTGACTTTTCCTCAAATTGTAATATCTAACAAAACGACGTTCAATATCCGTAAATCAGGTGGGTTTATGTCTAATTCTTAGTCTAAAAAATCCCCCAAGGAGCGAAAGGAGAAATATCATGAAGACTCTTTTAAATTTAACCCAAAAGAGGAAATGGTTGAATGCAGTAATTTTCATATTCCAACTTAACCTGGGCTTATTTATTTTCCTTGGTTATCACCCCCGGGTATTAGCTCAACCCTTTCCAACCCGCTCCGGTCCCATAGATATTACCCCGAACGGTAATTTTGTATTTATGGTAAATCCGGATAACAACAGCTTTTCCATTTTTAATACCCAAACTAACACGAGGGTCGGAAATCCAATCCCGGTTGGAACAGAACCCCAAAGCGTTGCCATTCATCCCGGCGGTGCCAGAGCTTATATTACCAATATGGTCGATGGCACCGTTTCGGTTTTTCGGATAAATCAAAACACAGGGGCTGCCCAGTTTTGCAAGACGGTTAAAATAGGTACAGAACCTTATGGAGCAGCCGTTACCCCTAATGGAGTTTTTCTTTATGTAGCCAATGCTTCATCCAATGATGTGACCGTTATTGATACCAGTGCAGATTTTGGTCCCGTCTGTAACGCTGCCAGTAATCCCGTGGTGACCACAATTCCTGTAGAGAACGATCCAAGGGGAATTGCCATTACTGCCGATAGTTTCAAGGTCTATGTCACGCACTTCTTTGCTCAACCCCGACCCGGTAGAACCCCCTACGATGAAGGAAGGGATGATAGTAAAGAGGGGAGAGTTACCCTCATTTCAACCCTTTTCCAGAGGGTTGAAAAAACCATTGCCCTGGCTCCTTTATTGGATACCGGGTTTAGGGCAGATGGATCGACCATCAATCGGATTCCTTGTAGCGTGACGGGTTGTATACCTCCGGCCGGAGGAGGATTACCTACGGGAGCATTTCCCAATTTGATGCAAAGTATTACCATCAATCCCTTCTTCAACAGGGCTTATCTGCCCAATACTGCAGCTTCTCCTGATGGCCCGGTACGGTTTAATGTCAACGTCCAGAGTTTTCTTTCGGTATTCGATACGGTTTTAGACCAGGACTCGGGTCAGACGATTAACATGAACAGCGGGATTCAGAATGAGAGTGAAACAACCCGATTGTTTCCTACGAATCCCTTTGCCATTGCCTTTAAACGTTTAAGTTCCAGTGAAGGTTACGTTACGGCGAAGGCTATTAATCAGATTATACGGGTTAATCTGGACGCAAATGGAACTCCCACGATTAATGCCCCAAACCCGGTCAGAGTCAATGTTGGAAAGGATCCCCGGGGAATTGTTATCCATCCCGATGATACAAGGGCGTATGTCATGAACTATATCTCCAGAAACCTGACGGTGGTTGATATTTCCGGTGCAACACCCGGTGTGATTACGACCATTGATCAACCCGATCTCCTCCCAAGTCCGGGCTCATTCGAAGAGTTTGTTCATCGCGGAAAGGAATTATTTAATACCTCTGTTGGACCGGCAGGAACCGCTCCCCAATCGGATCCACCGGCCGGTCGAATGTCCAGTGAAGGCTGGGGATCTTGTTTTTCATGCCATGAAGATGGCCGAACCGACAATGTGACCTGGATGTTTGGAGATGGACCTCGCCAAGCCATTTCCATGGATGCTACCTTTGATCCCCATGATTACACCAGACAGCGTGTACTGAACTTCTCGGCTACCCGAGATGAGGTGCAGGATTTCGAGTTGAATATTCGAGGCGTATCGGGAGGGCAAGGGTTGATCACAGATGGACAACCGGTACTTAACTTAACACCTACGGCTAATTCTGGAAGAAGCTCGGATCTGGATGCCATTGCTACCTTCATACAACTGGGAGTCCGATCTCGCATAGCTCCGCTGGTCCCCAAGAGCGCCCAAAAGGCTGTGGCCAAAGGTCGGCAAGTTTTTCAAGATGCAGGTTGTGTAGTCTGTCACAGTGGAGGCGACTGGACCAGTAGTATTCGTGATTTTACACCTCCTCCATCCGGAGAACCTATCATAGATACCCAGCTTATCCGGTTCCTGAGCAGGGTAGGAACGTTTGATATTGACCTCTTTGGGGATGGTAGAGGTAATGAGATCCGAGCCAATACCGTCGGCTTCAATCAACAGGCTCGGGGACTGGATGGTTTTAATCCGCCTTCACTATTGGGGGTTTTTGCTACGGCGCCTTATTTCCATAACGGATCGGCCCGTACACTGGAACAGGTTATCGTTGGAACTCCTCGGCATCCAGGAGATGTGCACGTAGTACCGGATCCCAGGGATCGAATTCCCCTTATTGCCTTCCTCAGGACCATCGACGAAAAGACTGTGCCCTTCCAGCAACAGAGTCCTGTACCTCCGGCTCCTACCCCTGCTCCGGTAACGAACTTCAGGGCAACCCTGAGCGGTGGAAACGAGGTACCTTCCGTATCCACCAGTGCCACGGCAACTACTACCTTTACTTTGCAAGGGACCACAGTTAGCTATCGAATTGATGTAACCAACCTGGGCGGTCCCGGTAATGATATAACTGCCGCACATATCCACTCCGGTGCAACCGGGGTTAATGGGCCTATTCGTGTAACCTTATTACCGGCACCGGTCACGGGCCTGGCAGCTCCTCTCACGGGAGTCCTAGTTCAGGGAACCTTCACCTCGGCAGACGTTCAGGGAATTACCTTTGATCAATTGATAACAGAAATGCGCAACGGAACCGCTTATGTCAATATTCATACCACCGTGAACCCGAACGGTGAAATCCGAGGTCAGATTCAACTACAGCCGTAAAATTATGCTCCCTCACCCCCTCCCTCCTTCTCCCTCCCCGTGGACGGGGAGGGAAGGGGTGGGGGCATAAACGCCAGGATAAGGATAAAAAGCCCCGTCAGGGGTGAACGGTTGGTAGCCCCCAACGCAAGTCGGGGGTTTCAGTCATTCAGAATTTTCTTCAAGCTCCGTAGCAGCGGCTTGTGAAACAGGTTGCCCCGCCGGGGCTAACCTTCTTATCCTGGCGCGTAGGCCCCCACGACCCCTCTCCTGAAGCTTCGGGAGAAGGGTGTAGGGATGAATGGATAAAAAGAGGAATATGATAGATCTCAGAACAGGCTCTGATGCAGAACTCCTCGAAGATGGCCTGGAGTTTCAAGGTTGATCCGGGTAGCGTATCAGAAGCAGGAGGTAATAGGTAAAAAGCAGCAAGCCACAGGCAGTGGAGCCGGAACAGTATAGTATACGTAAAGGGGATGAGTCCCTGCCCGTTGGTCCTTGCCTTGCAAAGGATCAAGTCTCCGGGAAAAGATTAAAGCTGATCGGAAACTCCACCAATCCCCTCAATCCTAATCCGACTGCAATACTCCAAATAGAGTTATCTTCTTCTACTTCTCCTGGGGTTTCGATTTTGTTAAATGGATTCGCTCTGATCACAGGTACGTTTAAGCGCCTTTCGAGGTACTTATCCAGATTCTTTAACCGACTCCCACCTCCCATTAACACAAGAGCCTGAGGAGTGACCAGGTTAGGATGATCTACATAGTAAGAAATCTTGAAAGATCGCTCGGTTTCAATAATCAATTGATCTAAAATAGGTTCTAACGCGTAATAGATCTCCCGGGCCGTCTCATCAGCTTCCCTTGGAGTGAGAGCAATTCCTGGGTTTATTTCCATGGCTGCGGCTCTTTCCCAGTCGAGATTCAGCTTGTCTTTAATGGCAGTTACGACCGTATCTCCCCCGATGGGGATATCCCGGCTAAAGCGAAGAAGTTCTTCCTTTAAAAGGGTTATGGTGGTGGTCGTCGCACCTATATCCATAAGGGCGATGCTCTCTCTGGAACTCGGATTGTAGTTATACAGGTAACAATTTATCTGGGCAATGGGAGTGATTTCTAATATCCTGGTATTAAAGTCTCCTTCCTTTAAAATAGAGGTATATTGATCCAAAAGATCCTTTCTTAAGGCAACCAGAAGTATTTGTGCTTTTTTATTTAGTAGCCTCTTTTGAAGATGGTAAGAGAAGGTAATGTCTTTAGGAGGAAATGGAAGGAGCTTCCGCACCTCAGATTCTAAAGCTTTGTGAATTTGCTCGGGATCTGAGGTAGCCAGTTGAATATACTTTAAGGTAATTTGACTTTTCGGCATACCTAATACCAGGGTAGAGGCCGAAAAAGGGTTCTCGGGTTGGGGTAGCCCGGTAAAGTGATCCCGAAGGATCCCTTGAATAAAAGCCGGAATCTCTTCAAATTGTTGGGGAGTCTCAACCTTGAGTTTGCGACCGAGCTCGATTTTCTTACCGGATTTTCGGAGTTCCACCAGCTTGGTATAACGAGAACCAATATCTAAACCAAGGACTGTAGATAAATCTAGTGCCATAAGCATATCCTCTCCGGATGATAGTTAAAGGATAAACGGTTATTCTCTTATTAAAGTAGATTTCGGGAAAAAAAGCAATAAAAATTCTCAAACTTCATAAATTTCTTATAAAAGATGCTTTACAAATCGGTAAAAATAAATATACTTCCTTGCTGAATTCGGTTTTATACCTTTTAAGTGATAAAGAATCTGTCCTCGCCCCCGCGATGGAAGTCGAAGCCCACAGCGAAGGGGATGAAACCCTTTTACACAGGGAAGGAGATGGCTTCGCTCCTATCGCCGGTGGCGAGGACCTGTTTAAAGTATCCTTCTCGACTTGAGAAAGTCTTCTTATAGAGGGAGTCCCTATTGGGTTTTAGGAGAAAGAAAAGGGGAAAGGCTATGAGAAAAGCTACTTTAAGAGAGCTTCTACGCCGGGAACAAATTTTAGTGGTTCCGGCTTCCTTTGATATGGTTTCCGGTAAGGTCATCGAACAGGCGGGATTTGAAGCTGTTTACCTCTCGGGGTATGGCCATACGGCGTCGCACCTGGGCCTTCCTGATGCCGGATTGATCTCCTTTGCAGAAATGGTGGAACGGGTCCACAATCTGGCCAGGTCGGTAAATATTCCCGTGGTGGCCGATGGAGATACCGGGTTTGGGAATGTAATTAATGTACGCCGAACGGTTCAGGAATATGAATGGGCAGGGGCTCAGGCCATTCAAATCGAAGATCAAGAAATACCTAAAAAATGCGGGCATACCCCCGGCAAACGCCTCATCGATGCAAAGGAAATGGCCTTAAAGGTAGAAGCGGCTGTAAACTCAAGACAAAGCGACGACTTTCTGATCATTGCCCGAACAGATGCCGTTACCGTAACCGGGATTGAGGATGCTATTTACCGGGGACAACTCTATGAGAAGGCGGGAGCCGATATTATTTTTGTCGAATCCCCTACCACGTTAGAGGAATTGAAACGGGCCGGAGGATCTTTTAAAGTCCCCACCATGGCCAATATGGTTGAAGGAGGAAAAACCCCTTTGATCTCCAACCAGGAATTACAATCCTTCGGATTCAAGTTGGTTGCCTATCCTATTACCCTCCTCTTAGCCTCCCTCACAGCCATGAAAAGAGCTCTCACCGTTCTAAAAGAAAAAGGCACCACGAAAGGGCTGGTTGAAGAAATGATCAGCTTTAAGGAATTGGATGAACTCATAGGATTCCCAGAAGTTCGAGCCTGGGAAGCTCGATATTCTCTTTAATCTATTGTCCATTGTTATACCTCCTGCAGGAAGGACAGAGGACAAGGATAACAGAGAACAAAAACCAGATGCGGGTTTCTTTCAAATTCATAAAGATCTTGATGGGTGTCTGGATTCTCCTTTTAATGGGGATCCTAGGTAGAGAAGGGTTTAAGGTCTCCTTCTATTTTAACGCCCAGGTTCTGGCGGGAAATGTCCCTGCAGATTATAAACGCCAAACTACAGATAACGATCCACAGAGGGCAGATGACGGGTTATTACAACGGTTAGGTAAAGGATGGATCAGTACCATCCAATATGCACCGGATGGTAAGTCTGTTGCCGTAGCGACATCCATAGGAATAGAATTAAGGGATCCGGCTACTTTGTCAGAAGTTAAGATGCGATTAGGCATGCCGCTACAGGGGCATACTGGACCCATTGGATCCCTCGCTTTTAGCCCCGATGGATCCATTTTAGCTTCTGGAGGATATGATAAAGCCATTATTCTTTGGAAAACCGCAACCGGAGAGAGATTAGCAACCCTTCACGGTCATCAGAATTGGGTTACGGCTCTTGCCTTTAGTAAGGATGGAACTTTACTGGCTTCTGGAAGCTATGATGAGACGGTTATTCTCTGGAATTTAAAAGCGGGAGTTAAACAGGCCTCACCCCTCAGAACACTCCGGGGTCATCGAGGTCATGTACTATCGGTGGCTTTTAACCCGGACCATACTTTGCTGGCTTCCGGTGGTTCAGATCATCAGGTGATTTTATGGGATCTGAAAGCTTTGACCGATTTGAGACCTGCCGTAGCCGATGACCGGCAACTTTCCTACAAAATTCTGTCGGGCCATCAAGATGCCGTTCAGTCCCTGGCTTTTAACCCGCAGGGATCTTTGTTAGCCTCTGGAAGCGATGATGCCAGCGTGATTTTATGGGATATTAAAAAAGGGGAAAAGATCCAGGTGATCCGAGATCATCAAGATGCCGTGAAATCGGTTGCTTTTAATCCTGACGGAACTTTCTTAGCTTCTGGAAGTTTTGATGGAACCGTGCGACTTTGGAGTATTTCCCAATGGGGTCGTGAACCTGCCGCTGCATCGAAAACCCTCCAGAGTCCGGCCCATCATATCTGGTCGGTAGCTTTCAACCCAGATGGTCATTTCCTGCTCGCAAGCAGTTCTGAAAATATGCTCGTCCGATGGGATCTCCAAAATGGAGATGTGGCCCACTCTACCCCTACGGTGGTATGGGATCATACCTCTCCCCTTTGGTCCTCGGCTATAAGCCAGGATACTCTGGCCCTGGCAGGCGATAACGGGACGTTAGAGCTATGGAACCTGGCCCCCCTCATCCAGATAGGGAAGAAGAATAAAAAACTAGAAGAAAAAGATGAAGGCCCACGTAACTCTGAACTCTCCCGTTCTTCCCTACAGGGCCATCTGGGTGCTGTAAGAACCGTTGCCTTTAACCGAGAAGGTACCCTGCTGGCTTCAGGTGGGGAGGATAAACAGATTATCCTCTGGGATGCCCAAAGTGGCGCGAAACAGCGGGTATTGGAGGGACACCGGGGTTCTGTTCTAAGACTTGCTTTCAGCCCGGACGACGCTTTTTTGGCATCCGGGGGAGACGATCAGGTGATCTTCCTTTGGGATCTTCAGGCCGGAGAGAAGGTGAAAACCTTATGGAACCAAAGCCAGGATGTTTTGGCCCTTGTTTTTAGTCCCGATAGAAAGGTTTTAATATCGGCAGGCTCTGATGGAACCGTTATATTTTGGGATATAGAACAGGGAGAGCCTATTCATACCCTGACAAGACCCGGCAACTGGATGAGCTCTCTGGCCTTGAGTCCAGATGGAGAGCTTTTGGCTATAGGGAATCTGGATAATTCCGTAACCCTCTGGAGTGTTTCCGATAACCGGGAAGTGAGGACTCTCCGGGGGCCTACGGGTCCCATTTGGAGCTTGGCCTTCAGTCCGGACGGATCCCGGTTAGCAGGCGCCGGTTCAGATTCCATCATCTTCCTCTGGACCGTGAACGAAGGCCGACTCCTCAAAACCTTAAAAGGTCATACCAGTTGGGTTAATTGTCTGAGTTTTAATCAAGATGGCTCTTTGTTAATATCCGGGAGTTTCGATGGAACCGCCCTGATATGGGGAATAGACTGGCCGGAAACTCTAAAAAGCAAAGAGCTGGAGGCCGGTTTCAGTAAGCTGAAAGCCGAACGTGGTGAGACGAAAAAACAAAAACCTCTGACTTCCACCCAACATTCTCCCGGTAAAAAAGTAGAGATCAGGGGTCGATCCTCTGATTCAACCGAACTCACCCCAGGCTTACAGAATCCGAAAACAGAACCGGAGGAGAAAAACAAAGACCAAGCAACCCCACCCCCTAAAGATGAAATAATCTCCCCTCCATCCCCCTCTAAAGTGGAGGAAATGGATAAAGCAAAGTCCGATAAGGTGGAGAAGACCAACGTAGACCCTGAAAGTATTTTTCAAAAATGGTATAAGCTTGGCCTTATGCGGATGGCCGAAAGGAAATGGGAGAGTGCTATTGAGAATTTAAAGCGGGCTTTGGAAGTGAAACCGGTTGACGAAGTCAAAGAAAAGCTTAAGGAAGCGATCCATCACCGATGGTATGATTTGGGTATGGAGCGGATGAAACAAAAACGATGGGACGATGCCATAGAAAATTTTAATCTTGCCTTAAGTACCCTGGATACCGAAGAGTCTCGAAAAGGACTTCAGGAAGCCAGTTATCATAAGTGGTACGAAGCTGGCCTTAGTCAGGCAGATCGGGGCTTGTGGTCCCAGGCAGGAGCCAGCTTTACCCTGGCTTTGGGCTTTTTGGATACCGAAGAAGCCCGTACCCACTTGAGAGAGGTCCGATATACCCAATGGTACCAGACAGGACTCGAGCAGGTTAGCCGGGAACAATGGGCACGAGCTAGGGAAAGTTTTGTGTTGGCCCTTCAGGAGAAGGATACCGAAGAAGCACGGCGCCGGCTTCAACAGGCCATTATAAATCAAAATCATCAGGAGGGGCAGGCCCAGCTTCAACAACAAAACTGGGACCAGGCCATTATCTACTTTAGCCAGGCTCTATCTGAGTTGGAAAATTCCCGATTCCCGATTCCCGATTCTACCCTTCAAATCCAGAGGCTCCAGGCAAACCTCTATTATGCCCGGGGCTCTCTTGCCATGGATCGGCAAGACTGGACAGAAGCCGGGAAACTCTTTGAGAAAGCCCTGGAAGCAGATCCTTATCATTCAGATGCCCGTAGAAAGCTGAACCAGACCGTTTCTTTCATAACCCGGCAAAAACAAGAACAAATCCAGCCTTTGCTGCGTCTAGGGGAAGAAAAGCTAAAAGAATGGGATTGGGATGCCGCGAAAACTTACTTCTTAAAAGCCCTGGAGATAGATCCTGCCGACCCTGAGACCTTGCAAAAGCTCCAGGAGGTAGTAACCGGCCTTCAATATTGGGAAGAAGATCAGCAACGAGAACGTCAACTTCTGCGCGCTCAACAGGAACACCAGATGCGCAGAGCCAAAGATGAAGAAATATATCGAAGAAATCTGATTCGGTATGCCACCATAGGCCTGGGAATCCTGGTAAGCCTTCTCTTTGTCCTCATCTTGAGAAGGAAGAAATCTTTCGATTCACTTACCCAGAGCAAAGTTCTGGAGGCAGCTTTTTATAAAACTCTGGGCCGATATGCTAAAGCTGCCGAGATTTACCAAAGGATGCTGGAGAAGGATCTTTCCACGGACTCCCAACAGATGGATAAGCTTTGGATTTATCCCCTACTGGCAGATCTTTATATCAAAATGGGAAGACAGGATGAGGAAGCCGCAAAGGTTTATGACCGTGCCTTATCTCTAGGCTTTACCCATCCGGAGGCCATAATTCCGGTCTCTTACCGTTACCTGAGAAACTTTAAGATCAGCGAGCGGGCCCTCTGGGTTTTTGAAAACGCGCTGAAAATAGATCCTTATAATCGGACCCTGTTAAATGCCATCCTCCTTAAGGCCTGGGTACTTCTTCCGGAAAATCCCGACCATTTCAGATTTTTGTCTCTTTTTCTAAAGGCCTGTGAGAAAACAAATACTTTGGCTATGGGGATTGATTTCCTCCATGAGATTATCCCCATAGATCCTTCTTTTACGGATCTTTACTTGAAGTTAGCAGACCTGTTCTGGGCAAAGGGAAAACCCCTCCTTGCCAGGGAATATCTAACCCTTGCTTATAAGTTCAGTAAAAACTCCCCATCGACTTCCGGGAAAGGGGATGTACCCTCCCATACCTTGGATACTATCCTCAATAAACTGGAAGTTGTCTATCGCTTTCTGACAACAGAAGATGGCCAGGCTCCGGCTGCACATTATCAGTTGGGATTGTTATATATGGAACAGGGAAAAATCCGTAAAGCTATTCGGGAGTTCCGGAAGATTCGCAAAATTCCCGAATGGAAAGAGCGATCTCGAAATAAGCTGATGGAGTGCTGGAATGCTTTAGGGACAACCCGAATACTTCTTTCCTTAAGACCTTCGAGCCTTAAAATTCGCTTCTATGCCTCTTTGGGAGCCTGGGACAAGGTCATCCGGGTTTATGAGCGACTCCTGAACAAGAATCCCAAGAAAGTGTGGATTTTTCCCCGGTTAAGTGCCCTTTATCTTAAAACAGGTCGTTTTCACGCCAGGGCTTTCTGGGTCCATCATAAAGCCCTTTCCCTGGATCCAGAACTGCGAGGCCCTGCCTTACTTCTGGCTAACTATTACCTTCAGAGAAGAATGACTGGTCCACGAGCCATCTGGGCCTATGAAAGGGCATTGGAATTTCAACCTGATAATGTGGAACTTCTCAGCATTTTGCTGGAGGCTTATTTAAAAGCCGATGAATCAGAATATAAGATATGGGAAAATCATCTAAGCAAAGAGCAGGCGATGGTGACCATCTGTAAGCGCCTGTATCGTCTGGGCCATCGTAATAAACTTGTTTATCAGATCTTAAGTCGAAGTTGTCTGAAACATCAACGCATAGATCGAGAAGCGATGCACATCTATCAGAATGCCCTTCAGTACGAACCTGATAATCAGAGGCTGAGGGACATGGTGGACAAGGTTCGATCCCTGCAGGAAGAAACCCTGGCAATCTGGGAAGGTCATGGATAAATCGTATAGCAGGGGGGCAGGTTTTTTCTAACCTAACCCCTTTCCCGAGTTGGGAAGAAGGGGGGACTCAGGAATGGCCTGGATTCCCATTCTTCCCTCACCCCCTTGTTCCCCGCCTCACCCCCTCATCTCCCCTCTCCAGAAGCTTCAGGAGAGGGGAAGGGGAGCATAGGCGCCAGGTTAAGCTGAAAAGCCCTGTCAGGGGCGAACAGTTGGTAGCCCCCCATGCAAGTTGGGGGAGTCAGTCATTCAGAATTTTCTTCAGGCTCCGGAGGAGCGGCCTGTTAAACGGGTTGCCCTGCTGGGGCTAACTTTCTTATCCTGGCACCTATGGGAAAGGGGGGGTGAGGCAGGCGATGTTTTAACGTAGAAATGGTGTTATTTCGGGATAATGTGGACTGCCGTCGCTTTAAAAGTAGCCAGGATAGACCGTCCTTCCTTCAAGTTTAGTGCTTCCACGGAATGTTTGGTCACAAACGAGGTTAACGGAAATCCACAATCCAAAATTACTTTATAATACAAGCCTTGGGGTACTACCCTCAGGATACGCCCTTTTATCCGGTTTCTGGCGCTGGAAGTGATTTTTTCTGGCCGAAGAAGTATAGAATCTTTCTTCTCCCTACCTTCGGATCTGCAGGTTCCCGGGTCTCTTTCCAGGGTCTCCAGCGTAACCTGTTCAGGCCTCAAACAGACCAGAACATCTCCCCCGACCCGAAGGTTGCCGATAGTTTCAATGGTGTGGCCTTCTGAAATCTTCACCAGAAAAGTTCCTTCTCTTCCCTCTACGACTTTGCCGGGTAGAACCGTTTCGATACCTACGAAAGCAGCTACGGTTTCATTGATGGGATGATTGAAGACCTCATCGGTTCTACCCATCTGGAGGATTTTCCCGCGGTCCATGATTGCAACCCGATCTGCCAGTCTGAGGACTTCGGAGCGATCATGGGTTACCAGGATCGTGGTGGTATGGGTTTCGCGGAGGATGTGTTCGATATCTTCGATAAGAGCTTCACGGGAAGGAGAATCTAAAGCTGCAAAGGGTTCATCCAGGAAGAGGATTTGGGGATTTAGGACAAAGGCGCGCGCCAGGCTGGTTCGTTGGGCTTCGCCGCCTGACAGGGTTCTAGCCGAGCGATTCGCTAAATGGGAGATTCCCAATCGTTCCAGCCATATAAAAACCTTTTCGTAGATCTCCTGCCGGGAGGCTCTCCTTAGTTTCAAGCCGGAAGCGACATTTTCGAAGACGGTGGTATCGAATAAAAGTGGCTCTTGAAAAACGACTGCCAGAGATCGTCGTAATGGGAGAAGATTCTTTTTATAATCAACCGGCAGACCTTTAAAGAAGACGGTTCCTTCATGGGGAGATTGGAGGAAGGCCAGAACCTGAAGCAGAGTCGTTTTCCCGGCTCCATTAGGCCCGAGAAAAGCCAGGGTTTCTCCCATCTCTACCTGGAGTTTGGGAACATCCAGAATCGTTTGCTTATCACCCAGAACTTGTAGATTTCTGACTTCTAGAATAACTTCTTTCACGGAGGAGTTCCGGAGTCAGAAGCCTGGAGTCCTGGGAACTCCTGGCTTCTAACGCTTAAGGGCTTATTTAGGTCGCTCTCGCTGTTGAAGGAGTGTCAGGGTCAGGTTTACACTAAAGGTTAAAAGAAAAAGCAGAATACTTAAGGCAATAGCCATACCGAATTCACCTCGACTGGTTTCCAACACCGTAGCCGTTGTCAGCACCCGGGTTTGTCCCTTGATATTCCCTCCTACCATCATCGAAGCCCCGACCTCTGAAATAACCCCTCCAAAACTGGCCATAATAGCTGCCAGTAAGGGGAGCCTGGCTTCCTTTAAGAGAAGCCAGACCATCTGGCAGCGGGAGGCCCCAAGGGCCAGGATTTGTAAACGGAGTTTGGGGTTAAGATGTTGGATGGCTGCTATGGTTAATCCGGCCATAATAGGCGTTGCAAGGATAGTCTGGGCTATCACCATCGCCGTGGGAGTATAGAGCAGGTGAAAGAATCCTAAAGGTCCGTTTCGCCAAAGTAAAATCGTAACAAACAACCCCACCACAACAGGGGGTAGACCCATTCCGGTATTAATCAGGGTAATCCATAAGCGGCGACCGGGGAAGCGACTTAAAGCCAGAAAAGTCCCTATAGAAACCCCCAGAAACAAACTACCTATCGTTGCCAATCCGGAGACCCGAAGGGAAAGCAGCGTAATCTCCAATACCTCCCGGTCCCGGTGTATTAAAAGCTCAAAGGCTTTTCGAATTCCTTCCCAAATTAAATCCATACTCCCCCACTCCCATACCTCCACACTCCCATACCCCCACACCTCCTCACTTCCACACTCCCACGCCCCCTACTTTCATACCCCCACCCTCTTATACTCTCTAACGAACCTCCATGAGGCTAAAAAGCTCCTTACCCAGACGCCTTTCAACAGAATTAGACGGGACTTCCAGGGTTTTAATTTCAAAAAACGGGGAAAACAAGGCGCGGATTTCCTCGGAATCGGTGGTATAAGGGGGACCTCCCGGCTGCCCATGGGTATAAAAGAGAGCAATAAACTGTCCACCGGGTCGCAAAAGATTTCTTACAATTTGAACATATTCTCCTCGTCGGGCCGGATCAATGGCACAAAAGCAGGTATGTTCTAAGACATAATCAAATTGATGCGCATACTTTGGAATTAACTCAAACAGATCCTGTTGGACCAGTTTGAGGGGTACTCCGGCTTTTTTTGCTACTTCCGCAGCCCCCTGAATTGCCGACGGAGCAAAATCAAACCCAACGACCTGGAAGCCCTTTTGAGCAAAAAAAACTGCATCATGTCCACGTCCACAACCCAATACGGCCAGAGAGCCTGGGGGAGGTGCAGCAGGAGATTCTAAAAAAGATGCAAAAGGTGGGGCGACCTGTCCAAGATCCCAAAGAGCTTCTCTTTGTTGATATAAATTTTCCCAGAAACTGACTGTATTGGCCCGGTGTTTCCAGAACCCATTCGCCCAGGTCGTCATCTGATCATAAAGGTAAGGAGATACTTCTTTAGCTAAAGGGAGGTACTTTTCGCACGTTTCACGGTAATATCTCAATTGCCTTTCCTGGGAAGGTGAGAGATGCAAATACCGAATATGGTCCAGTCGATCTGATAATTTAATGAGCTGGATTTCTCGAGGGACTTGCCGGATCCTTTCCAGGTAGACCCGATCTCTCTCCTCTTTGGAGGAGTATCGGTTGATATCTTCTTTTGTTAACATTTTCACCCTATCCGCAATGGGTTCTCCAAAAGTTTCTACCAAAACTGCGTAATCGACCTGACAATCTTCTAAAACATCGTGGAGTAAAGCTGCACAGAGCACGTTTGAATCTGTTATTTTCAACTCCTCTAAGAGGATACAGGCTACCCGTATGGGATGAATCGCGTAATCACTCCCTTCACCCCGGTGTTGTCCTCTATGATTTTCCTCGACAAAATGATAGGCTTTTTCTATGAGATCTAGGTTAACTTCTGGATTCTGGGACAGAACTCTTTCTTTAAACTCCTGAAAACGGCTTTGCATCATTCTATCGGTAAAAGAAATCAGGCCCGCTCGAAATAATAATCCCGTCTCTTACAATTAGAACAGCGATAGGGACTAATTCGTATAATTGGAAAGATATAGGTATCTATAAAATTTCGTGGCTTTGCTTTTATCAAGGTATCTGTTTTACAATATCGGCAGGTAATGGTCTTCCGTCCGTTTTCATTCTTTTTCTCTGGGGTTATAGGGGAGACATCTATCTGGGCATCTGGTTTCTTGGACTTGGCAGTTTTCATTGTTTACCTCCTTTTCTTTTTATTAAAGTTGGCAAACAGGACTTTGATGTAAGCTTTAAAAGAATAAGGGAGTCAGGAAAACCTATCCTCTTTTTTATTTATTTTAATCTCCCTAAAAGGCACCTTGTCAATAAAAATATTTCTGTTAAGGCGAAAGAAAACTTACTCTTCTCTCTTCAAGGATTGGTCGCTTTCGGTTATGGGTCCCTGTAGTTTTTGTCCCTGTCCTCTGGAACATATTTCCGGTGATCGTGGAGTTTGTAGCTTTTCGGTCGGTCTTAGGTGTTTTGAGTTTCGTATTTTTTTTGTAATCGCTTCCTGCTTCTTCACTTCCCTCTTGAATTTCATCAGATCCCTTTGCAGGGCTTCGATTTCCCTCTTGATTTTATCCAGAAAGTTCTCCATATCTTATCCTCCTTGAAACCGGGGCTTATCCATGGATAATCTCCATTGAGAGTTACTGATTCCTATAGAGGCAATAAGTATACCAGCCGAGGGGCAAAGTTGTAAGCTCTTTAATATTAAAGGGTTATAAATATTCGGATAACAGATTTACTTAAAGAAGTATGGTCTTTTCTGGATAAAGTGGGATTTTCGGACCATAGTCGATTATAATCTCTCTATGATCATCTAAGTAGATCAATTTAGGCAAGAAGTCCCTGTCTAATTACAGGATAAATCTAGAGTTCACAAAAGTGACCAAATTCTTATTGACAAAACGAAAATCAGCACCCAATATAGAATTGCTGGTCAGACATAGCCTCTATAGAAGATGTGGATTCTTACAAGCCGGGCTTGTCCACTCCTATTCGAGGTGCTCGAACAGGGGTTGACAGATTCAAAAGCCTAACCAATTATTAACCAAAAAGGAGGTATGATTATGGATGTACGCGTTAAATCGATTCTCTCCCTTGTTTTAGTTAGTCTTTTAGTTACGTCTGTTTCTTTGGCCGAAGAAAAGGAAAAACCGGCTCCTCCTCCACCTTACCCTGTTAAAGGACAGGTTATCCAGACATTAAAGGCCTTCGACAATCCTGAAGGGGCTATTTTTAGTGCCGATGGAAAGTTTGTATTTGTCTCTAACGCGGCTGAGTTGGGGATGAAGGAAAAAGGATTTCACTGGACTGAAAAGGCCGGTTACATTAGTAAGCTAGAAGTTCAACCCGATGGAACCTTAAAGATGGTAAAGGATAAACTGATCACGGGTCTGACGGCCCCCTTGGGAATGGCGGTCCTTCCTGTGGCCACCAAGAAATTCCCCAAAGGTACCATCTTTTTGTGTGCTGGAGCTGCTCCCATAGCCGAAGCCAACGGGACCGAAATTAAAGATGCCAAACGCATGGATCCTAAACTGGTTGCGTTTGATACCGAGGGGAAAGTCCTGGGCGAAATTAAAATGGGCATGGACTCTGTTTTTGCCAAGGTCAATGGAGGATCTCCGGCTACCCTTCCCAATGCAGCCGGCTTTGATAAAGATGGTAACTTATATGTTGCAGACACCGGGATTGGCGGTGCCAGCTTTGATCCTCCTGTGAAAACCAATGGAGGGGTTTATATGATTCCCCATGGGGCCCTGGATGATCTGGCGGATGGAAAAGAAGCTTCCGTTAGCTTTATTGCCATGCCCGAGGGTGGACCGGATGGTGTGGAAGTAGCCCCGGATGGGAGCATTCATACCAATACCGTTGGTGTGGCTGCCGGTATGAAAGATCCCGCCCAGGGAGGTATGTACAAACTCTCCGTGGAAGATTTCAAGAGTGGTAAGCTTCCGGCACCCTTCGTTACCGGTTTAGGAGCCCTGGATGGTTTGGATTTCGCCGGTAATGCCCGGCTGGATACAGAGATTGTAAATACCAACTCGGTTATTGTAACCCTCCTGCCGGATGGAAAACCGATGATGTTGACCTATGATCAGCCGGACAAAACACTAGCCGGACCGGCGGATATTGCAGTTCGTAAAATGGCCGATGGAAGCTACCTCCTGGTTATTCCCGAACTCTCTGCACTGGCTCCCAATACCAATCAAGATCCCGTTACCGTTGTAAAACTTCCGGCCGATTTTGATAAAGGCGGAAAGAAATAAGAAAACTAAAAACCAAGGGCGATCATCCAGATCGCCCTTGGTTTTTGATTGGTTCCCCTAACAGGGATATTCCAAAGTATTCTCTAATACCTCTTCCAGTCAGACGTGAAGTTTTCATTGCGAGGAATCCTTGGACTTATTATAGATATTCATCGCTTTGTCCACTTCACCTAGTATCAGGAGTTTAACCGCTCCCACCGCTTTAGATAGGGCTTCTTTGAGCTGTTCCTGTTCTTGCGGATCAAAGGGGCTTAGAACATAATCTGCTACTTCCGTAGAAGACCCAGGCCGACCGACTCCTACTTTAACCCGCAAGAATTCATCGGTTCCTAAATGCTCTCGAATAGATCGGATTCCCTTGTGGCCTCCATCCCCACCTCTCCTTTTGATCCGAATTCTGCCGAGTTCCAAATCTATATCATCATGGACCACAATCAAATCGGAGGGAGTTAAATTAAACGTAGCAACCAGCTCCTTAACGGCCTGTCCACTGAGATTCATATAAGTGAGTGGTTCTACCAGCAGAACAGGTATATGGTTAAAAGTCCCCCGGCCAAAACGGGATTTAAACCCCTTTTTCGCTAAAGGAATACCTAATTCTTGCGCAAGTTGCCGAATAACCTGAAAACCTACATTATGCCGGGTAGCCTCATAAGTTCTACCGGGATTCCCCAGGCCTAGTACTGCTTTCAATTAACCATTCGTAATTAGCCATGAAAAGGAACAATCCGGAGTTTGTTCGTTGTTCATGGCTGATTGAGTTAAGCTTTGGCTTCTTCACCTTCTTCCTCAGCAGGAGCCTTACCTTTTCCGATAACCTCCGGCTCACCGGGTGCCGCTTCAACTTTTTCAGCAATCTCTTCTGCCATCGGAGGTACAACGGTTACAATGGTTTTTTCCGGATCACTGACGATTTTAATCGTTTGAGGAACTTTAACATCCCGCACGGCTATAAAATCCCCAATGTTTAAGTCCGAGATATCCACTTCAATATGCGGTGGGATTGCCGAAGGGAGACATTCAATGGTAAGTGCCCTCATGGCAATCTCCAGTACACCGCCACTTTCCGTGACTCCTTTCGCCTTTCCAACCAGTTCAATGGGAACTTCTACTTCAATGGGTTTATCCATAGAAATCTCAAAAAAGTCCGCATGTAATACTGCCCGTGTAACCGGATCCCTTTGAACTTCTTTTACAATGGCCGTTTTTTTTGTAGTGGTGTTTCCCTGCTGAATGGTTAAATCGATCAGAACATTTTCCTTTTCTAAGGTTTTGGCTAGACTTCTGGGATTGATACTGATCGGCACAGATCCATCCGATCCTCCATAAACAATGCCGGGTATACGTCCGGCTCTCCTGAGTTTTCGAGCGACTCCCTTTCCCCCGGGAGTTCTGACTTCGGTTATCAGTTCAACGGTTTCCATAAAATATTCGTTGGGTATTCTTCGTCCCTTGCCTTTTGCGGGTCGGTTTCTCTAAAGGTCATTACCCGAAGCAATCGACGAAGAACAACACACAAAGGATTATTCAAACATTTCACTGACCGAGGTTCGTTTAAAAATTCTGTCGATAGCCTCGGCTAATAATCCGGCAATGGAAAGCACCCGGATTTTACTGCTATATTTTCCGTTCAAGGGAATGGTATTAGTAACGACCACCTCCACTAGGTTGGAATTATCGATATTTTCTATGGCAGGACCCGACAAAACCGGATGTGTACAGGCTGCATAGACTTTAACGGCACCCTGCTCTTGCAAGGCCTTCGCCGATTTTACTAAAGTTCCTGCAGTGTCGATCATGTCATCGACAATGATAGCAGTTTTTCCTCTTACATCTCCAATGACGTTCATAACGTGGGCAACATTGGGTTCACTTCTTCTTTTATCAATGATGGCAAGTGAACAATTCAACTTCTTGGCATAAACCCGAGCTCTTTCAGTTCCACCAGCATCTGGTGAGACAATGATCAGGTCGGGCAAATTCTTTTTTACAATATAGTCTAAAAGGACGGACGTTGCAAAGAGGTTATCGACCGGGATATCAAAAAACCCCTGGATCTGTCCGGCATGCAAGTCAATGGTAACAACTCGATCTGCTCCGGCTGTTGTGATCAGGTTGGCAACCAATTTGGCGGAGATAGGGACCCTCGGCATCGACTTACGATCCTGCCTTCCATAGCCATAATAAGGAAGAACTGCCGTAATACTCTGAGCAGATGCCCGGGACAATGCATCCATCATGATGAGAAGCTCCATGAGGTTATCATTACTGGGATGACAGATAGATTGGATGACAAAAACCTCTGAACCTCGGACATTCTCTTCAATACGCACAAAGGTTTCCCCGTCGCTAAATTTTGTAACGGTTGCTTTTCCCAGAGGAACTCCTAAATATTTACTGATTTCTTCAGCTAAAGCACGATTTGAGTTACCAGTAAAGAGTTTTAACTCTCCGGTCATTGTTTTTCTAGCCCCTGATACGTGGACTATGATAAATGGAATAAAGAAGAAATGGCAAATGACCAATTTAGCCATTTGCCATTCACACTTCTACCACGGGCCACCGATCAGTTGCTATTTACTTTCAGATGAATTGACTGACCTTTGTAGATCTATTCAGAACTTTATGATATCAGTCAATAAAATTAAAAAATTTTGGATCCCTTCCGGTTCCTGAGTCCAGTTTAGTTAAATACCACACTCCTCTAGAAAATTCAAGAAATTTTTCTGGTTTTCTACCCGGATTCGAGGCAAGAGGTTTATCTGTATAAGAAATACAACCTTTTTCCCCCTTCTGCAAGTATTTTAAATTTCCCCTTTCTGCAAGTATTTTAAAACATATTCGGGGATCTTCTCCCATCATCCGACTTTGAGCATCCTGCCATTTTGCTCTGAACGAGGTTGAAGGTTGACCTTCCCTGTCAATTCCTCGCTGCCAAAACGGATCGTACTTCGGCTCAGAGTAAACAGGAGATACAGAAAGCCTAAGGTTAAGCTGTGGATTCTATTAGGGTTCTTGTAAAAAAGAATTTGTATCGTTTAGTAGCTCTTGAAGACCGTCTCCTGTTTCAGAACCGGTTCTTCCCTGTCTGACAATTTTGGCGATCTTCCAGGCACCACTTTCATTCTTGAAGAGGATGGCAGTCCAATCTTTTCTCTCCGGACTGAGTTTTTGATAAATAGCACGGGCCATATTCTTTTTCTTTGACACATCAATTCTGATGAATTGCGACTGCCGTGGATCCAGGTCATCCGTCGACATCCCTTTCAGTAGTTCCGGTGTGATTTGTTTGGCCATTTGGGCATATTCAGATGTCATAACCTGGAGCGTTGCAGATACATCTCCACGTCTGGCTGATTCCAGATATTTGAGATATATCGTCTCCAGTTGCTTTGCAAAGGGGTGCTGAGGGTTCGTCGTTTTCTCCGGAGTTTGGGCTAAAACCATCGAGAAGGGAAGGGTACTAAAAAGGGTTATCAAAAAATTCGCAGTTTCATATTTCCTCCTTATTTAACCCTCCTCCGGCTTCAACCCACCGGAATGGAATGAAGGGGAATTTCCAGGGGCTGAAACCAGGTTGGGTGGTAGCTCCTTTTTTACTTGGATCAGTTTTACCTGTTAGATTCAGCAGGTTCTATGTCAAACTTTTAATATCTGCTAACAGTTTATAAAAACATAAGTTGTAGGAATTATAAGAAGAGTCAGGTCCCTTACTTCCCTTAGAAAACAACCCAACTTGCTCCTATGTCCTCTGTTTTTCCCGGGTTTCCCCTATTTGAAAAAGGGTATATGTGCTTTTTGAATTTCCCTTATAAAGAGGATAGATCCGATCGGGAGCGTTGTAAGAAATTGTTCACATGCTAAACACGTTCAGATATCGAAACATCAGGGTCGGTCGTGGAAAAAATTCCGGGTAAAGTGGCATCGGATATGCAGGATAGATAATTTATGACTTCCCAAAAGGCAAGAATGGGATAGGGTACTTAACTACTTTCCCCAGGCCTTAGAGGCTTTTGATAGCTTTAAACTCGAAAGAATATCTGCTATTCGAGTTGTATCAAATTGGAATTAATATGAAATTCCTCCATAATCCCATGAAATACTTATTATATTGGCTGTTTTTTCTTATTTATTTTTATTCTGAAGGTGTTTATGCAGATGATATCGTTATTGGGACCTCGGCCGCATTTCGGGGACCTTCAAGGGGGCTCGGAATTGAACTCTATCGAGGATCCATGGCGTATATCCAACATATCAATCAGGAGGGTGGGATAAATGGCCGAAAGATACTTATGAAGGCTTATAATGATGGCTATAACCCCGTTCCTGCTATTGAAAACACCATCAAACTTGTTGAGGAAGATAAGGTTCTCCTCCTTTTTGATTATGTAGGAACTCCCACCGTGACCCGGGTCTTGCCGTTACTCAAAAGATATCGGAATGAATTCGTCTACCTTTTCTTTCCCTTTACAGGAGCTCAACCCCATAGACAGCCTCCCTACGATGAATTTGTTTTTAATCTTAGAGCATCTTATCGTCAGGAGACCGAGGGACTAGTGGATAATTTTGTAAAGGCAGGCAGAAAGAGGATTGCTATATTCTATCAAGTAGATGCTTATGGACGAAGTGGATGGGATGGGGTGAAGAGGGCTTTAGCAAAGTTCGGTCTCAAGATTGTTGGCGAAGCTACTTATCGAAGAGGGGCCAAATACTCTGAAGATTTCAAACAGCAGGTTGAAATCCTCAGAAAGGTAAACCCGGATGCGATAATCTCCGTTGGAGCCTATGCTGCCTGCGCAGGATTTATTAGAGATGCCCGGGATGCTGGTTGGGATGTTCCCATCGCCAATGTTTCCTTTGTAGGGAGTGAGAACCTGCTTAATTTACTCCTCGAGACGGGTAAGGCAACCGGACGGGATTATACCGTTAACCTGATCAATTCCCAGGTTGTACCCTCCTATGAAGAGACCTCTTTGCCTGCGGTTAAGGAATACAGGGAGTTAATGGATCGATATAATCCTATGCCTCCTAAGGAACTTATGGAGGAGGAATACAAACCCTTGAGGTATAGTTTTGTCAGTTTTGAAGGGTTTCTTAATGCAAAACTCCTTGTCGAAATTCTTAAAAGAATGGGCAGTAAACCTGAAAGGGCGCGCATTAAAGAGATCGTTGAAAGTATAGAGAATCTGGATATAGGGATCAATACTCCGGTATCCTTCGGACCCCATAAGCATCAGGGACTGGATTTAATCTACTATACAACGGTCAGGAACGGCTTATTCGTTCCTATCACAGATTGGCCCGGGAGGGAAAAATGAGAACATCCAGGTTATTTAAAAAGATCCTTGCCATTGTAGTCCTTCTCTTTGGTATTACCGCCATTACAACGGCTGTTTTCTCAGGCTGGAATCTCCAAAAACACCTTACGGAAGAATATAAGAGCAAGGGTACTGCCATAGCCAATAGCATTGCGAATTCAAGTGTAGAAATACTTCTTAATCGGGATGCATCGACCCTCCAGGCTGTTATCGATCAGTTTATGGAAATTCAAGGGGTTTCCTATGTTTATATTGTTAACGAACAGGGAGAAATCATAACCCATACCTTTGTCCCCAGCATCCCGGAGGAGATATTTACTGTTAAGGGTGAAAAAGACAAAACCACCATTAGAGATCTGCATATTAAAGGGATGGGGGATTTTACCCATATATCTTCTCCCATATTAGCCGGTGTGGCCGGTTATGTCCATGTGGGAATGGACAAGGGGATTATATTAGCTCAAATGAAGTCTACCGTTGTGAGCCAATTATATCTGATTGCCATAATCTTTCTAATCAGTGCGATAGGGGCCTATTTGCTTGCAGATAAAGTTTCCCGGCCTTTGAGTAAACTTTCAGCATATGCCAGGGAATTGGCCCCTATCGAAAGTGCCCAACGGGGAGATGAGATTGCTATTCTGACTGCCTCTATGAAGGCTTTAATGGATTATCTTCAAGAAATGGCGGTGGTGGCAAATCGTATTTCCCAGGGTGATCTGAGCCTTCACATTGAACCCAAATCCAGGCAAGACATCCTGGGGCATGCCTTTGCTCAAATGACCCGATATATCAGAGAAATGGCAGAGGTTGCCAATAAACTGGCCGGTGGGGATCTTACCCAAGATGTACATCCCAGGTCAGAAAAAGATGTCTTGGGTGTGGCTTTTAGAAATATGATTACCCAATTGAGAGCCCTGGTCTCTCAAATTCGGAGCCAGGCCAATCAAATCGCCCAAATCAGTGTAGAGATCCTGACGCGATCGGATGAAGACTTGAAGACGGTAGAGAACGTTACGTCTTCAGCCGAGGAGACTTCCTCTGCCATGTCTGAAATGGGAGCCAGTGTTGAAGAAGTGGCAGGAAATACTCAAACCCTCTTTATGTCCACCGAGGAGATTTCCTCTTCCATTGAACAGATGTTTAACTCAATCCGGCAAGTCACAGAAAGCTCAAAGATGCTTTCAGAACTATCTGAAATGACCGCTGTAGCTATGAACCAAATGGTTTTTTCCATAGAGACGATAGCTAAAAATTCAGAAAACTCCAAGCAATTCTACCATGAAACAACGGAAATTACACTGCAGGGACAGACTTCTATGCAACAAGTAGTCAGGAGTATGGATAAGATCCGTGAAGCGGTCTCCTCGGCAACGCATACGATTCAAAACCTGGAGAATAGATCTCAAGAGATCGGTTCTATTTTGGATGTGATCGACAATATTGCGGATCAAACCGCGCTGCTTGCATTAAATGCCTCGATTTTAGCCGCCCAGGCCGGTGAACATGGAAGGGGATTTGCCGTGGTTGCCGACGAGATTAAAGACCTAGCAAATCGGGTAGCTCTCTCGACCAAGGAGATTACCCAGATTATCGAAGCGGTGCAGAGGCAATCGGCCGATGCAGTTAAGGTAATCCAGGAGGGTAATAAGGAGGTCGATGAGGGGGTAAAACGGGTCAATTTGGCCGGTCAGGCTTTGGATCGGATTACCTCCAGCGCTCAGAATTCCTTATCGGCTGCTACTGAGATCGTACAGGCCATTCAAGAACAAAAAGCATCGACACAGAAAATTATGGAATCCGTAAAGAAAGTTACGGAGCGGATAACCGAAATTAACAAAGCAACCCAGGAACAGGAGAAAGGATCTTCGCAAATTTTGCATGCGATAGGAGAAGTCAGAGGGCTGGCCGAACAGGTTAAAAGAGCAACTCTGGAGCAGAGTAAGGGTGCAAATCAGGTCAGTTTAGCCATGGAAGAGGTAAAAAGTCTAATCTCTCAAAGTAGTAACAATGCCCAACAGTCTGCCCAGGCGGCCGCAGAGTTATCTACTCAAGCCGAGACACTTCGTAAACTGATGGATCGGTTTAAACTGACGGGGAATTAATATCCGGTTACTGTTATCCCTCACCAGGGCTATGATTTGATCTTAGAGTATTCCTATAACCAGCTGCCGACTACGCTAGGTTTCGTTAGCAGCCGGTTATGGGATATGCCAGGCCATTATTGTGGATAATATTCTGCTGTTGCTTACTCTTCCAGCCTGCTTCATTTACCCGGTGGTATCGCCTTCGCCTTCAAGAGAAACGTATAATTTGAATAGCTGGTGCCCTTGGTGATCCACCAGAACTGATCATGGTCGTAAACATGGGCATACGGCTCCCAGTCGACGCCGTTAGGCCAGAATGTTGTATAGTATGATGAGTCAAGGACGGCCAAGCGCGACTCAATACTCTCCAGGGTGCCGACATCAGCGAATTTGTTTGAGACCTTACCGGCTGCTGTGTTCGCCGAACTGAACGTGGTCCATGCGGTTTGGATATAACCACACTGATTCGTCACTTTGACCGTCACAAAACCAACGAAGTCATGGCCCTTCGTACTCGGGATGAACTGAGCACCTGTCGCAACTGCCTCGACGACAGCAGCTACAATTGCACCATAGGGTGTGCCTGTAGCACTGGCGATCGCTGCAACCGAGTGCATTGCGTTTATAATCCCACCCTTGATATTCTTGAGATCGGAATTATCTTGCTCCATTGCAGTAATTGACAGCAGAACGCTCTGACCATGATGGAGGGTACCGCGGACCAGAAAATCGGGTTGTTAACATGGGTCTCATCCCGGTTGGTCCAGCCGTTGGAGTTGACAGTCTTTCCATTCTTGGCTTCATAGTAATCATCCTCACCGGGTAATCGCTTTTCACTGCTCTGGGTACCGGGACCAAGCCGGGCGACCTTGAAATAAAGCTCATCACGGTCGCCGTCACCACTAGTGTTGGAAGTCTGGTTGACAGTCATCTTCGGGATTTCCAGTACCACCTGCCTTACAGAATTGAGGGGTGCATCTGTGCAATTGTAAGGATTTGCGGGGGATGGTTGGGACTGGTATACAAGTACTGCAGCAGAAGTAGGGTATATTGTTACGTCGGATAGCTTTTTCTTAGATTTGACAACGAGGCGGTATTTCTGGAGTAGTGTTGAATCGTGGTAAAGGGGGCTGCAATTGGATCTCGAAGGTACTGCTTGTATTAGAAAGTATAGCACCCGATAAGTTGCCGGATGCAAGCATCTGATCCGAGTCAACCTTGTAAAGCTCCCACCGACCCCACTCGGTGGGACTCTTATCACTCCAGCGTACGCAGATAGAATGAGGAGCTTCAACAAAGGCCAGGTTTTTAGTCCAATTTGGTGGGAACTCTGGGGTTCCGGTACAATAGTAAGCAACCTCAACTGTACCGTTATAAGCGAGAGATTGGATTTGTTCAAGCTTTTTTGGGTTTAGGGTGGGTTGAGCAAGCACCCCTGTCTCCACGATAAGCCCATATAGCCCCATAATTATTATTGTGAGTTTAAGCGTTTTTGATATGATTTAAATCCTCCTGAGTAGAGAGCGTGTAGAAAGCAACATTTTAGACCCCGCAACTTTTTCTGAAATTTCGTTCTCAGGTGAAGTCTCTGACTTTTCACACCCTCTCGATAAAAAGTTAAGTATGTTCTGGATCCTCTATGCCTTGATTCTTCCTGCTAAAGTTAGCAGACTCCATACCAAACTTTTGATATCTGCTAACAACTTATAAAAACATAAGCTGTGGGAATTATAAGAATCCCCAGGTCCCCTACTCCCCTTGGAAAACAACCCGACTCGCCGCTATACCCCCTGTTTTTTCCTAGATTTCCCCTATTTAAAAGAAGGGATAAGGGTGAGTTCCTCTCTGTGCTTTTTAAATTCCCTTGCTCATCTTATCAAAGCACACCTGGAATCGGCTTTGAAGATCAGCTAAGTACTCCCACCACACACGTACGGTATCTCATAGCCTTATCCTCACAATAGCTCCTTTCTTTGGGTTGTTGGTTGTTAGTTTTTATAAAGGAGGTACTTTATATTTTTTATTGTTATTGACGCAACGCTTTCAGTCAGAGTATCATTCTACCCTAAACAGGGTAAACCTGTTTTATCTGCCTCAAATACCTGATGGGTACTGGATTTCGAACCTTTATTTGCCATTGTTTCCGGCAAAGGGGCGGTGCACGTCCTCCTCAGTGAGTTCTTCCTTTCCATCGAAGTCTATTAACGCACGTTCTAATAACTAAAATTGCATCCTTTAACCCCTCTTATACTAATTCAAAACGGTTCCCTCATTCTGCAAAGTCACCAGGTCGGTTGATGCGACTATAGGGTACCATTCGCACACCCCCTGCTTCTCCTACTGTCTTGGCCGTCGGATGAATATTCATGGCTACAATCACCATCTCCACCTCTTCCTTTAACGTTGCACGGATAGCCTGAAGTTTGTTGACCACCTTTTGTGCTTCGCTCCCACGTATGGTCGTTCGGCATTCAACCAACACCATGACCGGCCTTCCAGCCCTCTGGCCCACACCTGCCAGATCTACTTCTTCTATCTGTCCGTTGCCTAAATCAAAGTAGCGTCGTTCTAATTCAAGCCTAGAGATACCTAAATGTTTTTCCAGGTAAGGTGGTAACAACGCAGCAACAAACTCCTCTAGATCGAAGCCGAAACGATTAACCAGGTTCCCTATTGCCTGATGCAATTCACGGAATCCAATCTCGACCACCTGACTAAGACGAGCCAAACTCTCGTCCGTTCGCTGTTGCGCTTCAGCCAGTTCAGTTACACGTTGCTCTAAGATTCCTAGCCGTTCCTCCGTTCTTCGTTGTGCTTCAGCCAGTTCAGCTACACGTTGCTCCGTTCGCTGTTGCGCTTCAGCCAGTTCAGTTACACGTTGCTCTAAGATTCCTAGCCGTTCCTCCGTTCTTCGTTGTGCTTCAGCCAATTCAGCTACATGTTGCTCCGTTCTTCGTTGTGCTTCAGCCAGTTCAGCTACATGTTGCTCCGTTCGCTGTTGCGCTTCAGCTAGTTCAGTCACACGCTCTTCTGTTCTTCGTTGTGCTTCGGCCAGTTCAGCTACATGTTGCTCCGTTCGCTGTTGCGCTTCGGCCAGTTCGGCCATATTACCGGTTAATGTGCGGACCTCGGTAGTTAATGCAATCAGGCCCTGTTTCAATTCCCTGGTATCGGCTGCTCGCTCCAACTCTGCTCGCTGAAGATCCTCTAGAATATCGGCTAAGGCGGTTGCCTGGGCAGGTGAAAAAACCTGTGCTAATTTCTCTTCTGTTTGTTTTCGGGTTAGCATAATGAATTGATTATCTTTTGCTTAATGAAACTGATTTTTTTATATTTTAAAGCCAAATTTCCTTGGATGCTAAGAAAATTTTCGGTTCACTTTCTCTGCTTATTTCTTCAGCCTATTCCATCAACTCCTGTTGAATCTTACCGCGCCTATCTGCAGGAACTCTAATAGCCAAATCGGTAAACCTATCTCTATTAAAGTTTCCAGCCATCTCTGCTCTAAAGGTGGGAAAAGTCAAAGCTGGTCTAAATCCTCCCCTAATTATTCCTGTTTTTATCGTCCTAGAAAATAATCCATAAACCCGATCAAAGTATCTCACCGTTTCTCTCCTTTTCTGGACTAAAAGTTGAGCATGCTTGAGTTTTTTTACTCATCGTAGATTCGCAGGTTCTATACTAGACTTGATATTTTCTAAGAATTTATAAAAGCGTGAATTATAGAACTTAAATTATAAGAACACATGCCTTCTTTACTTCCTCTCTGAATCAGGCGGTTTTCCTCTATTTTCTTTTTGCATTCCTTTATAGGTATGGATAGGAAAGCAGGAAGTTGGTTTTTTTCGATATTTCAAGTAGATATTTAGTCGTATTCTATCGCCAGTCCCCCTCCAACACAAGCGGGGCCCAGAAAAACGGATGTCCATACGATAAGGAGGACCTTCTCACCTTGTTTTGATTTTATCTCCTTCCTCTGCTTCATCACGGCCTGTTTTGCTTCCTGTAACGCCCTTACCTTGCTCATTCCTTTCTTTACCTTCCCATAGAATTCTATCATCAATTCCAAGGTTCTTTTGGGTGGTACCAAGTTGCCCGTAAAGGTTCTGTTCTTGAGCTAGAAGTTGAGGGTCCACCCCTTTTCGGACCCCGGCCCCGGCTTCGGCCAATTGGTCGAGAAATGACCGGGATTTGCTGCGTTCGGCATAGGAGAAGGCCTCTTGGTGGTTGTTGAGTTGGAAGAGGGCTTTAACCATATGGACGTACACATTGATGTTTTGTGCTAAAAGGCTCTCTTTCGCTTCAGTTCTCCCGGCTTTACTTCGTATCTCTTCGAGAAGGTCTATGGCCTGTTGGTACCGGGTAACGGCTTCTGCCCAGGCTCCCTGTCGTTCATACAAATAACCCAGATTGGCAAGGTTTATCTCTTCTACCGCTTTATGTCCGATCTGCCAGCTGATTTTCAAAGCTTCTTGATAATAAGCCCAGGGTCTTCTGGTTATCCTGGATACGATCGTAAATAAACCCGATATTGTTCAGAATAGACCCTTTCATAGCCTTATCTCCGATCTGTTGGCTGATCTTCAAGGCTTCTTGATAATAACTCAA
Organism: bacterium; assembly: GCA_030550175.1. Taxonomy (GTDB): domain Bacteria; phylum Moduliflexota; class Moduliflexia; order Moduliflexales; family JAUQPW01; genus JAUQPW01. The sequence continues at coordinate 14,928 of JAUQPW010000005.1, read as the reverse complement.
GGCTTTCTGGTAATCCCCCATCTAGGAAAGCCTTTGTTTTTCCTGACCGATGATGGGTGATATGAAAAGGGGTAGAAGTATGAGGAGGAAGGAAATCCGTTTAGATAAGCGCATAATCATATTGTCGAGTTATCTAACAAACCTAGTCGGGCGAAAAGGCCATGTGTCGTACAGGTAAAGCCCAAATGGTATCCACGAGACGAGGTCATTGGTCAGGCAAAGGATAATCGTCGTAACGGGCCATCCCCTCGGGGAATCCTGGTTGAACTTCTTGACTTAGGGTGTTCTGATCTACTCCAGGACCGGCTTCCGTACGGTAAACCCAAAGCAGCCTTTTATAAGATGATATCATTCCGATACTTCCTTGATTGTTAAGTTATAGCTGCTTTTTGATCCTTTCGGCCCGTTTATCCGGAGCTGGATGGGTTGAGAGGAAACTATGACTCCCGCCCAACTCGGCCAACTTTTTAAGTGCGGAAACCGCACTCTCGGCCTTATATCCGTGTTTCTTCAGGAACTTTAAACCGTAATCATCTGCTTCTTTTTCTTCACTTTGGGAAAACTGGGCATTAATGAGTTTTTCGGTAAATCCACCTAACTCTGAGGTAGCCAGAGAACCTACTACCCCTTCTTTTAAGGCCGCTCCTTTTCTTATGGCTGAGGTGGTATAGGCTACCCGAAGGGCCTTTTTGGTGTGTCCCTTGGCCACATGGCCGATCTCATGGCCGATCACGAAGAGCAATTCGTTATCATCCATTTTGTCCATGAGTCCACTGTAAACACGAATGGTTCCATCTGCCATGGCAAAGGCATTGATATCGGGAGTCAGATAGACCTTAAAATTCAAAGTCATTCCGTCTTCATTTACATGCTTATCCGTGAGATTTTTTAAGCGTTGGGCGTATTTATCAGGAGGAACTAAAACCTTGTTTTGTGAATCTGCATAATCAGCCGCTTGCCTGGCCATGTTTTTTACATCGTTATCCGAAAGTGTTACCGCTTTGACCGCATCTTTTCCTGAATTCAGGATACCACCTATGTCTATGGCATTGCCATTCTGGGAAATTAAAAAGATAAAAACGAAGCCGGCGATTGCGATTTTTTTCATGATATTCTCCTTTTTGGGTTATCCCTCGGGGAATGAAATGAGAGAGATTAGATTTTGGGGGTTATTTAACTATAGATCGATAAATAATGTCAATCCTTTTATCTCTAAAACTTATCTCCATTCCTGCTGAATCCATTTCCTGACCAGGCCCATAGGAATCCAGACCCTTTTCCCTTGTTCAGATACCAGGAGGTTTTGTTTCAGTGAAGCCAGGGTCTTTCTTACCATTCCGTTTTTAGCATTCAGGGTTGAAAGCATCATCCCATCTTCCACACCGGCAATCTGAGTTAGAAGATCCTTTTCGTTTTCCTCTAACAAATTGCATATATCGGCTATATAAGCCGTATACTTCTCTTCGGCCAGGTAACGATCCAGACCCCTTTCTACCTCCTCCGCCTGGACTAGGCAAGGTCAGCTTAAACCTTCTATCATACAACTACACAACTGACGGGTTATAAAAGGATGTCCTCCGGTTGCCGAGAAAATCCTCCGGAGACTTTCGGAATCGTATTGAATATGCAGAAGTCTGCCGATGGTCTGGATCATAACCGCGCATTCTTCCTCTTCGAGAAGGGTGAGAGGGGATTTCCCGACAGAATTGAAACATGGGATTGGTTCCTTCTTTCCATTGACCGATTTGATTGATGTCCGGGTTTGCAGCCGTTATACCGACAACCAGGAATCCTCCATGCTCCTGGGAAATACCCCAGAGGAGCGAAAGAAATGCTCGATACCCTTTCCTTCCTTCCATACTAGTTCTGGTGTCTGGAAGTAAAACATCCATTTCGTCAAACAGGAGCACTACCGTTGGATTTTTCTTTTTTTGTTCCAGCTCATTCTGAAGGGCCAATAAGGTTTCCATAAAATTTCTGGGGGTTGTTTCACCTGGATAACTCTCCATACGATAACTCTCCCTCAAATGTTCGAACCTCTAGTTCGTTTCCTTCTAAGGAGGGTTTTGAAAGTGGTTTTAATTTCAGTGAAAAGTCTGCTGTGAGGATACGACCTCGGTTAACGATTCAGAAATTTTCTTTGAGGAAGAAGCGAATATGTGTTAAAAATCTTTCTGACTAAATCAAAACCTTTCTTTGATTACTAAATAACCTGTTACCTTACTATAAGGACGAAACGGGGAAGGAAAAGTTTAAGTATAGCCGGTATAATCGAGAAGAACGATTTCAGGTCCTTTGTAAGAGCTGCTGTACCATAGATAAATTTAAAGGCTTGGTGAAGTGATAGTTAAATCCGGCTTCTTTAGATTTACGCCTGTCCTCCTCTTCTCCATATCCTGTGGCCGCTATCAACAACATTCCTTGCAGTGTGGGTTCCTGTCGAAGCCTTCGAGCCAGTTCATAGCCATCTATGCCCGGCAAGCCGATATCTATAAAGGCTACCTTCGGTTGATGAATTAAGGCGGCTTCCAGGGCTGCATACCCGTCATAGACGACGATTACCTCATAACCCCAAAATTCTAGTAATTCACCCAATGTTACAGCCGAATCGATATTATCATCTACAATAAGCACACGCATAGGATACTTCTTAAAAAAGAAACTGAATAAACTTATCTAAGCAGGCAATGTCGATTAAAACGATATTGCTACGGTTCTTCTCTATAAGATATATTTATTAAATTAAAGTGAAACAAAAAACTGGTAATGTTAGTTAATTATATGGAGGAAATTAAGGAGCGTTTATTATGAAAATAACCGATCTCAAGACCTATGTGGTGGCGAATCCACCTCCTCATTATGGAGGTCCTTATTTTATTTTCTTGAAACTGACTACGAACGACCGGATTGAGGGTTTCGGGGAAGTTTATGGGGTACCGTTTCGTCCTGACAAGGTAACTCAGCTTATCGAAGATGTTGTCGAGCGGTATGTGATAGGTTGGGATCCGTTCAAGATAGAACGGTTATGGCGGATTATTTACTCGAGTGGATATACCCAGCATCCGGATCTGACCCTGCTGGGGGTGCTGAGTGGTATTGAAATTGCCTGCTGGGATATTATCGGTAAGGCGTTGAATCAGCCTATTTATAATCTCCTTGGCGGTCGGGTCCACGAAAAACTTCGTTCTTATACCTATCTTTATCCGGCCCCGGATGATCTGGCCTCGAAAAGTAAAACTCCAGATGCTCTGGCGATAGCCGATATTTTTGGCGATCCCGAGCTGGCTCCCAAAAGGGCGGCTCAATATGTTAAGCAAGGCTTTACGGCTTTGAAATTCGATCCGGTTATGCCGATGTCTGCCTTTGATCCTAGACAGCTTTCCTTAGAAGCTCTGGATAATGCCGAACTGGTTACTAAAAACATACGAGAAGCGGTCGGCAGCAAGTGTGATTTGCTGATCGGAACCCATGGTCAGATGACCACTTCAAGTGCCATCCGTCTGGCCAGACGGTTGGAGCCCTATGATCCTCTATGGTTTGAGGAGCCTGTACCACCGGAGAATAAGAAAGAGATGGGTCGTGTTGCTCAATTTACCCGTATTCCGGTTGCTTGCGGTGAACGTCTGACCACCAAGTATGAATTTGCCGAACTGCTTGAGAAGCAGGCGGCGGCCATCCTTCAGCCAGCCCTCGCACGGGTTGGAGGGATCTTAGAAGCCAAGAAGATTGCCGGTATGGCCGAAGCCCACTATGCCCAAATAGCTCCCCATCTTTACTGTGGACCCATAGAAGCTGCCGCCAATATCCAGCTGGCTACCTGCAGTTCCAACTTTTTAATCCAGGAAAGTATCGAGACCTTTGGCGGTTTCTATGCCGAGCTCCTCAAGGAACCCATTAAATGGGAGGATGGTTATATTATCCCCCCCGACAAACCGGGCCTGGGCGTTGAATTGAATGAGACCGTAGCGGCCGAACATCCCTATACCGGAACCATTTTTCCGGAAATGGTGAACAGACCCATCTAGTCCCTCTCAACACCCCTCCTTCTAAACTTTCAAAGGTAGGCTTTTTTTCTTACCTGACCCCCTTCCCGTATCAGGAAGGGGGAATCCGGGGATGGCCTGGGTCCCAACTCTTCCCTTCCCTCACAGGAAAGGAGAATCGGAGGGGTCAGGAATTCGTAGAATCTTTTGAACTTCCAGGGTCTGGAAAGAGGTCTCTATATTGAATCGGTTTAATAAACCCTGGGTCATCTCGCTCGGTTCTGCCCGTTTAAAGATCCTAATTTTAGGATGATCAAATAAGCGAAAGGTTAATTCGGCTCGATCATCGTTTAAGGTATAGCCAAACAAGGAGGGATAGGTTTTAAAGGTTTTAAGGAGTCGATATCCCAGTCGACCTGAAAAGAGATCTTGATAAAACTGATTGAGCGTAGGATAAGTGCTCTGCCGATGGGAATATTGCTCGTAACACTCATCACTAAGGTAATCCCCAGCTCAATCCATAAAATCGCAGCCCTATCCCTGTTAGAATAGCCAGGAGGAAAAGTAGAAACGTATTATCCCGACTCTTTAGATTGTAATAAATTGCTTGGATAGCCATACGCTTCCTCATAGACCCTCCCTGTATGGGCACAGCAGGCTAAGTCCCTTACCAAAGCTCAGGAGTAACGGTCGGCAGCTCAGGCCATAATCATCTCCTGTGCCTCCGGCCCTCCATAAGCCTTAAAACCCAGAGTGTGGGATCGGCTCTTAAATTTTGTGATGGGAGCTAAATTTTCCCACTCTCTTAGACGTCTTATTTTATATTTTGTTCCCCTAACTGGTTGCTTTCAATTTTGTCAACCTAAACAAAGCCAGCCCAACAGGTAGGGGTGATGCATGTGTCGCCCCTACCGGACACAGTGTAATCGGCACAATCGGAGTACTTACCATGCACACACCTAAACCTACTGCCCTTCGGTTTCGTCTATCCCATTTACGGCAAAACCGGCAATACTGAGAGGTTTTATACGGGCTTTTCAACATAAGTGGGGGCTCAGACGTCCCACCCTCTAGGCAAATAATCCATGAGACGGCCGTCTATGCCTGTTAACAGGCAAAACATTCCCCGTTTGCCGTGCTTAACCCACTTCAGTACCAGGGGTACAACATGTTGTGCCCGTACCCTTTATTGAGTCCAGTCTATGGGTCTTAGAACCTTTCCTATCAGGGATTTGACTTCTGTAGGGGTGGTATGCCTCTGTCTTTTGCCAAAAGACTAGATGCGTGGGTAAATTTCCTGTCCTATAACCTGACCATAGAGCCTTTCTATTTAGATTTAGTATAAGAATGTCGCCAGTATTGACAAGTTTACTTTTAGAGAGGAAGATAACCGGGTAGGATGGAGGGTTCCGGTAGAAGTAGAAATTTTAACCTAACCTCGGTGGGAGATTTTAGACATAAAATTAATCCGGGAATGCGCTTTGATCCGGGACCCGGGATCTTTTGTTGACTCAGGACATACCGGTGGGTCTGCAGGTCTCAAAAGAGCGACTGTACCGGACAATTACCCTTCAAAAAGGAGGTTACTTATGAAACGATTTTTATTGAAAACGGCCGGAATGGTTCTCATGGTAGCAGGGATAATTTCCGTAGTACCGGCGGTGGGGGCTACCTCTTTATCCCCGACGAAGCCTGAACAGGTCGGTCTCTCTCCGGAGAGATTGGATCGCCTGGATCAATTCTTCAAGATCGAAATTGACCAGGGTAGAATCCCCGGCGCCGTAGCCCTCATTGCACGAAAGGGACAGATTGCCTACTTTAAGAGCTTCGGTTTTCGTGATAAAGCAAGTGGTGCACCCATGTCCAACGATGCCATCTTCCGGATTTACTCCATGACCAAGCCGTTTACCTCGGTAGCAGCGATGATGCTGGTTGAGGAAGGAAAAATTGTCCTTACCGATCCCATTTCGAAGTTTCTTCCGCAGTTGGGAAAGCTGGAAGTGAGTGTACCGAAGTTCGATCCCACTACGGGTACGGTGACCTATTCCACCACGCCCGCCGCACGTGAGATTACGGTTCAAGATTTGCTGCGTCATACTTCCGGTTTTACCTATGGAAACCAGACTACAAACGCCTACGTGAAGGAACTCTATGACAAGATGGGTATAGATGCCACCGATATTACGAACGCGGATCTGATCGAGCGTCTGGCGAAGGTACCACTGGTCCATCAGCCCGGGACGGCCTTCGAGTATAGCCGGTCAACAGACGTTCTGGGTCGACTGATTGAGGTTGTGGCCAATACGACCCTGTCCAAATTCTTCAAGGAGCGTATCTTTGACCCCCTTAAGATGGAAGATTCGGGGTTTTATGTGCCGGAGGAGAAATTGGGTCGCCTTGCCCAGCCGTTTCCCACAGACCCGACTACCGGGAAACCTATTAAATTACTGGATGTAACAAAACCCCCTAGGTATGAAGCCGGAGGTCAGGGTGCCGTCTCTACAGCCGGTGACTATGCACGCTTCTGCCAGATGTTGCTTAACGGTGGGCATCTCGACGGTGTCCGGTTGCTCAGCCGTACAACGGTGAATTTCATGACTTCCGATCATCTGGGCAAGATCCTCGAAGCTGCTCCGATGCCCAGCCAGCTCTTACTTGGCGTGCCCGGTTATACCTTTGGACTTGGATTCGCAATCCGCCTGGAGCCGGGTATAGCAGGAGTTCCAGGATCGGCCGGAGAATATACCTGGGGTGGCCTTGCGGGAACTTACTTCTGGGTTGATCCTAAAGAAGAACTGATCGGTATCTTAATGCTCCAGGCCCCAGGCCCGGCACGGGTCCAATACCGAAAACTTTTCAGACAACTGGTTTATCAGGCTATCGTTGACTAATCGCGTCCGGATTTAAAGGATCGATCCGGGCAGTTTAACTTTGTTTTTTCAATCGGACCTTGTTCCCAACATCTTTTTTCATAAACTTATGATTTTAAAATCGTGTAGAGGAGATGAATTGAATTATGATAACCCGAGCAACTCTTAAAGGACATCCCATTCATTCCATATTGGTTGTGCTTCCCCTCGGAGCTTTTTCAGCTTCCTTTGTCGGTGATCTTGTTTCTTTTTGGATCCAGGACCCCATCTGGTACTGGCTGGGATGGTATAACTTATGGGTAGGTTTTATAGGAGGGCTGGCGGCGGTGATTCCAGGTCTTATAGATTATTTTTCTCTTCCTAAAGAAAGTGCTGCATGGCGTACCGCTTTCCTTCATGCAAGCCTGGCCTTAGTTATGTTGATTTTGTTTTTTATAAGTCTCTTACAGCATGGAAGTTCTACGGCTCCCTTACAACCTGCCTGGAAATTAGGATTTTTATTCTCTTTGATGGGAATCCTGGTCATGCTGGCCGTGGGATGGTTCGGGGGTTCCCTGGTCTATAAACATCAGGTAGGGGTTCAACCACCTAAAGATCTTGATCTCGAAACCCTTGGGGAACCCAGGAGCATAGCCAATATCAAGGGTCATCCCATCCATCCCATGCTGGTACCTATTCCCCTCACGCTGTTCCTGGTTTCCGTCCTGTTTGACCTGTTTGTCTTATTCGGAAAAGATGCCGCTTTCTGGGAACGGCTCGCTTTTTATGAACTCAGTCTAAGTTTAGGAGGAGCCGCTTTAGCTTTTTTTCCCGGGATGATAGATGCCTTTCATGTCCTTCCCCTACCAGCCGGACAGACGGTAGGTAAGCATGTTATAGCCATCGCCCTATTCCTTTCTTCACTTACCATCAGCCTGGTAGTTCGTGTCTCAGGGCTTCCGTTCGCCTGGTGGGTTGGTTTTATAGCTTCTCTCGTGGGCCTGGTTTTCCTGGCTATCGGAGGCTGGTTCGGAGGAGAGAATGTTTATCAGGAACGAATAGGTGTCGAAAAAGAAAGGGTTCAGGCTCGGGCTGAAACTTTACCACGATAAAGAATTTTATCGTTTCATCGGCCACCATTCGCCAAAAAGGCAGCACTGTAGGGGACTTGCTTTTGGATGGATTCAAGAAATGGGGTTTTGAGGTCGTTTCTTAGTGAAAAAAGGAGATTTCCGGGATCCGATGGGACATCTCAGGGGGAAGGAGACCCAGAGTTTTTAACCCGTGGCTCAGAAGAACTGTTCCCCAGAGGGCTATTACCAAGCCCATAAAGCGTAAGACCTTATCACGTTTTTTTTCATCCAACCATCCCGAAAGGATTCCAAGTCCCCACATGGCCGGGACGGTTCCCAGGCTGAAAACCAGCATGAGGAGAGCCCCACGAAAAGGATCTCCGGTAGAAGCCGAAAAGACAAACAAAGTGTAGAGGAGGGGACAGGGGAGGAATCCATGGGCACAGCCCAGAAGGAACACACCGGAAGAATCTGCCAGTTTGCGATACTGTCTCCAGATGGCCTGGAAGATCCCGGCCGACTTTGAAAGGAGGGTATTCAGGAAGGGGAGTTGAGGAGAAAAGCCTATCAGGCTAATTCCCATAAGGATGATGAAGAGTCCACCCAACAGACCGGCATAGCCTTCGAGTTCTGTGCGAAGACGGAAGAGATACCCGACAAATCCACAGATGAATCCGAAATACGTGTAAAGAACCACCCGACCCAGGTTAAAAAGGAAGTGCTGGCGATGCAAAAAGGCCCGTGACCGCGGGGCCATTTCAGGGTTACCGATGGAAATCGGTCGGGTTGAATAGAGGACTACCAGAGGACCACACATTCCAATGCAGTGGGTGCTCCCTACGAGACCGAAAAGGAAAGCAAGAAAATATGTCACCCCATTGAGGGGAGTAAGCGGGTAAGGGAGTAAGGGGGTGAGTTTCCCCGACCTCTTGCACCTTCGTTTTTACTCCCTGGCCCTTACTCCCTTGCTCGCTTACTCCCTGCTGCTAAATTTTTGTAACCTCAGGGAATTTCCGATGACACAGAGACTGCTGATCACCATCATCCCTGCAGAAAGGATAGGGGTCAGAACTCCTGAAGCGGCCAGGCCAATACCTAGAACATTATAGATAAAGGCCCAGAATAAATTCTCTTGGATCTTTCTATAGGCTGCAGAGGCCATCTGAATAGCCCAGGGGATCTTTCGCAAGTCTCCTCCTAGGATGCTAATATCTGCGGTTTCTTTGGCAAGATCTGTTCCGGAGCCCATTGCAATCCCTACATCGGCCTGAGCCAAGGAGGGTGCATCGTTAATTCCGTCTCCCACCATGGCTACTTTGTATCCTTGGTTTTGGGCTTTCTGGATTTCCTGCGCTTTTTCGGAAGGGAGCAGGTGAGCGTAGACCCTGGAGATATTTAGCTTTTTGCCGACATCATAAGCCACGAGCGGATGATCTCCCGACAAAATGGAGACTTCTAATCCCAACCGACGGCAGGCTTTTATGGCCTGGTAGGCTTCCTCTCTGACTTCATCGGAGAAACTTAAAAGGCCCCGGGCTTTTCCCTGCCAGCCACAAAAAACGACCGTTTTTCCCGCCGATTGGAGCCGTTCCTTTTCGGATAAGAGGATCTCGGAGAGGATGAGATTATTTTCCCGGAAATAACGTTCGCTACCCAGGTAAACCGTCAGATTCTCTTTCCAGAGGATTCTCCCCTGAATACCCATTCCCGGTTTTACCTTGAATTCTAAGACCTTGTAAAGGGGTAAATTTCTTTGTCTGGCAGCTTCTACAATGCTCTTTCCCAAAGAATGTTCAGAGCAGGCCTCTAAAGAGGCCGCCATGGCCAGGAGTTGATTCTCATCATAGTCTTCGTGGGAAGGATCGATCAACCAGGAAGAGAGGGTCATTTTACCCTGGGTAAGGGTTCCTGTTTTGTCAAAGAAGATGGATTGAAGTCGAGGAAGTTTTTCCAGGACCTCTCCGGTTCTGATAAGAATTCCTTCCCTTGCAGCCCTTCCGATCCCGATACAGGTTACCATAGGGGTTGCAATTCCCAAGGCGCAGGGACAGGAAATGAGTAACACGGCCAGGGAGTTTAGTAGCGCAGCCTCCGTATGTCCCTTGAAAAACCATACCACAAACGTTATCAATGCAATACTTAAGATAACCGGAACAAACAGATTTGAAATCTTATCGACCAGGTTTTGGATAGAAGCCCGACTCATCTGGGCTTGTTCCATAAGCCTTACAATTTGAGACAAGACGGTATCCTGACCGACATGGGTCGCTTCCATCAGGATATACCCTTCCCGGTTAAGGGTTGCGCCGAATACCTTATCGTCCTTACCCTTTTGGACAGGCCTTGACTCCCCTGTAAGCATGGATTCATCGACACTGGTTTCTCCCTCGAGAATTTTTCCGTCTACCGGAATTTTTTCTCCGGGCAGAACCCGGAGTATGTCACCCACCTGGATATCCTGGACTGGAACTTTCAGGATTTTTCCATCTTTCAGGACGGTTGCTTCCGAGGCTCCCAATTGAAGAAATTTTCGAATAGAATCCGAAGTGCTGGCTTTCGCCTTTGCTTCCAGGAATCTTCCCAGGGTTACCAGAACCAGGATCATATTGCCAGTATCGAAGTAAACCCCTTGTTGCCGGGTGAAAGTGATATAGCTGGAATAAAAATAGGCGGAGAAGGCTCCTACGGCAATTAAACTATCCATGGTAAAAGAAGCCCGTCGGAGACTTCTCCAGGCGCTATAAAGAAAGGGAAGGCCTAGAAAACCCATTACCAGCGTTGAAAGGATAAAGAGGAGATAATGGATGATGGGAAGGAGATCCGAACTTATCTCATGGAGATCTCCAAAGTAAAGCACCAGGTTGAACATCATGGCGTTCATGGATAAAAAAACGCCTAATCCTAACTTGATTAAGTTCCAGGAGGCTTCTCCCTCTTCCCCTTTTTCCCCTACGACCTGGTAGGCAATATAACAACCATAGCAACAGAATCGATCCTTTTCGAGTTCTGAGTTGGAATCCCTGAATTCTGGGGATTTTTTAGTTTCGATCTTCATCCCCCCTGGAGGGGGATCAGGGGGGATGTTGGGCCGATTTCTGATCTGAAATTCCCGGCTTCTGGCATAAGGTAGAGGAAGCCTGCAATGTTTACACACCATAGGTCGTTCCTCTAAACATCACTTTTCTGAAACATCGGCAAGAAACTCGTTTTTATAAATAACCAACGAGCGCTTTTGAGATGTTATAGATCAACTCCAGTCCGAGAAATATCAGGTTTAGGATAGTTAAAATAAAAACGATTCTTTCTGCCAGGGACATAAACTTCTCCTTTAGAATCCCAATCCTGGTCCAAGTCCTCCCCAATGTTTAAAGAGATAAAAAATAGCCCATATTACCAGGACCAGGTAGACGATAAGGAGCCATTTGTTAACAATACCGTGATAAACCCGAATGCCTGAGAAGTGATATTCTTCCACAGGTCCATACTTCCCCTGCGCAGGTTCTACCGGGGAAGTAGATTTTTTATCTAAGCTTTGTTCACCTGTTCTTTCCTTTTCTTCCCTCTTCATGGTCAACCTCCATCTCGTAGACCTTATATTTAATAGCTTCAACATCTTTGAAATTTCCTGTTAGAATAGCCCATATAAAAAAGCATAGAGCGGCAAAACCCATGAGAAGGGCCACAAAAAACTCATAAAAGGTTAGAAATTCAAGTAAAAAAACATCTTTCATTAGTTAAGGCGTAAAACATGAATCGTGAAGCGTACATCTACGCTTCGCACATTCCGTTTTACGTGGGTTATTGGTCTCACCGCCGATCACTCTTTCGCCGCTTTCAACTGATCCTCCACGGTTGCCGCCATTGTTTTCTTCAAAGTAGCAGGATTGAAAGCATGTTTGGAATCAGGAGCCTGCACATCGGGAGAGTCCAGGGCCGTTTTCACGGCTTCGGGAATATCATACTCTTTGTTATGCAGGGGATCCCTATAAGCAGAGAAGGATAAGACGTAGTAAGAGATTTGCCAGCGTTGCTCCTCTGAAAGGGTATCGATATAAGAAGGCATAGGAGTTCCGTTTAACCCGGTGGACATAGTCCGAAAGATATCCCGGACACCGGGTCCCGACTTAAAAAGTCCCCTTGTAAAGTCGGCCGGGCGGATCGGGAACCCCCAATCGTCTTTAAGCTCATTTGCAGAGGGTCCATCTCCCTTTCCTCCTCTTCCATGGCATTGCCAGCACTTAGCCGACTCAAAGGCTTCTTTCCCTTGGGCAATCATTTCCGGGCTGGCAGGGGGGGGTTTGGGGATTTCAATGGGTGGTAGTGGGGTTTCTTCTTTCCAAAACTCTGAAAAAGTTTTAATATACTGGATCACGGCCAGTCGATCCTTTTCGGTCAACTCGTGCCAGGTTGGCATAGCCGTTCCCCGCACTCCCACAGTGATGGTCCTCAAAAGATCTCCATTGGTAGGGAGAGATCCGGAGGGAGTGGTCCGAAATTTAAAGGTAGCACTGGTAAAATCCCTGGGTCGGAATTCTCCAGAGAAGAAGGTAGCAGCCGGACCGTTACCATCTCCTTTGACCCCATGGCATCCTTGACATCGCATCTGATAGACTTCTCGGCCTCGGGCAATCCATTCCTCCGATTCCGGCACTTCAAACTCCGTGGCAAACACCCGCTGAGGTTCAAAGGTATCTCGCCAGTTACCTCGATTCATACCGAGTTTCTGGATATAGGCTATCAAACCTCGCAGATCCTGTCGGGGAATGAGAATATCCACAAAGTCTTTCTTAAAATAATCGGTAGACATATTTCCAAAGAATAGAACCGGAGTGCCGTCGGTTTCCTTGGTAAAGGCCAGTCCCTCTTCATTAGGCGTTAAATGAATTTCCTTATCTGGATTAAACGTGAACATTTTTCTAAGCTGCGGGTTATCGGTATCCAGGCTGAGGGTATCTCCCTCCCGTTTCACAGCCACCCGAATGGGATCATAGAAGAGCCATGGGAAGGCAGGCATGTTAGAGTCCGGGGTCAGCATTCTGGGATCCCAGTGATGGGCATAATGCCAGCCATCGGAATATTTTAGACCTACCCGGCTGAGATCGGGACCAATACGGCGTGTGGAGAAAAGATGAGGAATATCGAAGGCATATTCTCCGGCTTGAGAGACAGGTCCCCAACGCTGATCTTCACCGGTCACCGGTCTCACATACTGAGAATGACAATACCAACACCCTTCTCGAATGTAGACCCGTCGTCCCAGCTTTTCCAATTCCGTATAATCGGTAGCTTCATGTTGTACCCACTTGATCTCTCCGAGATGGGTCCTCACGGCCATGGTGACCCTCTTCTCCCGGGACTGGGGAAGCATGGCCGGGAGAAATCCCTGAACAAAAATCGCCAGGGTGATGAATAAAAATCCGGCTATAACCGCAACAGTTTTGGCATGTCGCATGTTCTATGGCCTCCTCTCACATACTGGGTACCGTACGTCCCAGCATCTCAGTTCTAGATCTGGCTCTGGTTGTCAGGAGTAAATTAATCACCAAAAGAGACATTCCAATATCCATGGAGATTCCTGAAAAGGTCCTGAAAAGCCAGAAAGGTTTAGTGGCAATCACCGACTCTACCCATTCCACCTGTTTCATCCACATATAACCCTGCTGTAATCCACCAAAGGTGAGTCCGATCCCCATGCTGGAAATTCCGGCTGTAATGAGCCAGAAACTCCAGTTTGCCATACGGGAGCTCCACAGCTCCTGTCCTGTAATTCGCTGCCATACGAAAATCGCAGGACCTAACACCCAAAGCACAAAGGTTCCAAATACCGTAAGATGTGAATGGGAAATAACAAAATCTGTAAAGTGGGTGGGCTGTTGAAGGCTTCGTAAAGCCTCAGTAGAGCCCTGGAAACAACCGAATAAGTACATGATGGATCCCAGGATTAGAAACTTGGCGGTGTAATTCTCATGGAATTGGGACCATCGTCCGATCATCGTCCCGAAGAAATTCTGGATAACGGTCCAAACCGGTATGATTAACATCATACTGCTGACAATGGCAAGGGTTTCGGCCCAATCTGCAATAGGACTGTAAAGATAATGGTGGATCCCTACGAAGGGATAGAAGAAAGCCAGCGACCAGAATCCGATAAGGGAAAGTTTATGGCTATAAATGGGATTTCGGACCGAAGCCGGTAGAAAATAGTAGATCATGACATATCCGGCCGGAGTAATCCAGAGTCCGACCACATAATGAATAAAAAGTCCATGCAGAGCCGCATTATTGATGCCCGGAACCGAATAAGGGATGATAAAATTCCCAAAAGCCCAGTTTATGTCGGTCCACACAAAGGCTGCGATGAGATACCAGAGACTTACATAAAGCTTTTCTTCTCGCCGTTTGGCGATGGTCACGAAAAATTGAAGCGTTAAAATCAAAAAGCAGATTTCCAGAATGATATCGGTTATTAAAGGAGCTTCTCCGGCCTCGATACCTTGATTTGCTCCAAAAGCCAGGGAAATAAATCCACCGGCCAGGGTCAGGTTCCAGACCCACAGGAGGAGATTACCGAGTTTGTCTCCCAGATATACCCGGGTTCCGGTAAGCCGGGGGACCACATAATAACACATTCCTATGAAAAGTGTACTGAAAACCCCTAAGATCACACCGTTCACGTGGATTGGGCGAAGTCGCCCAAAGGTAAAATAGGGGGAATTGCCCAAAAATTCCGGGTAATTAAACTTTGTGGAGACAATAACCCCAACTGTTGGGGCGAAGAGTACCCAGATAAATCCCCATAAGAGCCACTTCTTAACCAGTGATTTGTTGACCAGCTCATCTTCTAGAGCCAGTTCCCGTTCCTCTTGCTTGACTTCAACCGCGTCTGCCATTCTGAAAACAGAAAGACAAAGGGTAAAAGTAGGACACTGTTTACCTGGTTTTGCTTGACTTTTAAGTGGCCCTCACCCCCGGCCCCTCTCCCACACTGCGGAAGAGGGGAGTTGGGAAGTGAAAGCCACCCTA
>JAUQPW010000094.1 GCA_030550175.1 bacterium | reverse complement strand
GAGAACAGACCGGTGAGGTTTTATTCCTTCATCTACCTGATGAGCGAGACCTACGCCAGCATTAAGCAAACTAAAATAACCAATTTTATTGCCATCGTTACCATTGCCGTATCTCTTTCCATCTTTGGCGTTTTCCTTTTGGTCTATGTAAATTTGAATGAAGTTGTTCAGAAGTGGAGCGAGGCCATTCATATGACCATTTATCTGAAAGACCCCATCTCCGATGAACAGGTTAAAGCCCTTGAAAAGACTTTAAGTGAGTTAAAACAGATTGAAGCTATTTCCTTTGTTTCCAAGGAAGCCGCTTTAAAGACTTTTCAAGAAAGGCTCAAAGGACAGGAGAGTTTACTGGCGGGAATGACCGGAAATCCGCTTCCGGCGTCTTTTGAAATAAAAATTAAGAAGCGTTATCAAAGTTTGGAAAGAATGAAGGCACTGGCCGCTCTTATCGAGAAATTTCAAGGGGTTGACGAAGTTCAATATGGTCAGGACTGGCTCGAAAGCCTTTCGGCAATCGTCGGTTTATTAAGACTGGTAGGCTTTTTTGTGGGAAGTTTACTCTTTATAGGACTGGTTTTTATCATTTCTAATACGATTAAATTAACCCTCTATGCCCGTAAAGAAGAATTGGATATTATGCGACTTGTCGGCGCTACCGATAGGTTTATTCGAGGTCCTTTTCTCATAGAGGGCATATTTCGAGGAGTTGTTGGCTCTTCCTGTTCGCTTTTACTCCTATACCTTGTCTATAATATCTTTATCTCCAGCCTTAACCACTCGTCTTATATCTTGTTTAAATTTTTATCCGTTTCGTTTCTTTCTTCAGACCTCATTATCGGGATTCTTATCTTTGGAGGGCTGATGGGATGGTGTGGAAGTGCCCTTACCTTAAAAAGATTTCTCAATACCTACTAATCAGCTTTTTCGGTTTTAGCTTATCCCTACAAGCCCAGTCTGTGGATGAAAAGATAGAAGCCGAACTTAAACATCTTCAACAGATTCAAAAGGAACTCAAGGAAAAAAAGAAGATTTTTGAACAGACCCGGGCGGCCGAACAGAATGTTTTATCGCAACTGGAACTGATCGAGAAATCCTTGAATGCCCAAGAGCGTGAACTGCAAATTTACGAGCGTAAAGTTAAAGAGACCGAGAAAAAAATTCAGGAACTGGAAAAAGAACTAAATGAGCTGAATCATCGGCATGAAGAACAAAAAAATCAATTGAATACCCGAATGGTTGCTATTTATAAATTAGGAAGTTTGGGATATCTTCGCACCCTCTTTGCAGCTAGGGATCATGAAGATTTAATTCAGCGGATTAAGTATTTAAGTTTAATTGCGAAAAACGATATGACGCTGATAGCCCAGCTTGATGAAAATATCAAAGAGTTAGAAGCCAAGAAAAAAGAACTGGAATCTTCTAATCAAAAAGCAACGCTATACCGGGAGAAGGTCCGGGTAAAAAAACAAGAAATAGAGGATCAGAAGGCAGAAAAGACCCAGTTTCTGGCCAAATTGAGGGAAGATAAAAATATTTATCAAAAACTTATCAGTGAGTTGGAAGACTCTTCCACGGAGCTGGAGAATCTGATCACGGCGTGGGAAAAAGAGAAGGAAAAAATAAAAAAAGAAACAGAATCTGCACAAGGTCGGAACGCCCAGGAGTTTAAAGTCCCTTCTTCTTTTGTGAAAGGTAAACTCATCTGGCCGGTAAAGGGAAAATTGATAACGAGATTTGGCAGGTTTAAATATCCAGGGACCAATACCTATACTTTTTATAAAGGGATCGATATAGAAGCTCCGGAGGGAACCCCTATTTACGCGGTAGGGAAAGGGGTTATTAAGTATGCAGATTGGTTTAAAGGCTATGGAAACCTGATCATTTTGGACCATGGTGGGAACTTTTATACGTTATATGCCCATGCAGATGAAGTTTATGTGAAACCCGGCGATGAAGTACAGGCCCAACAAATCCTCGGTAAAGTAGGAAGCACGGATTCTATTAAAGGGCCTTATTTGTATTTTGAGATTCGGGTGGGAGGGAAATCGGTGGATCCCCTGGCCTGGCTGGGTAAAAGTTAGGGTTTAATTTTAGCCGGGACCTTATAAGGGAAATACTCCTGAAAATAGCATCGAATCTCATTTCCGGTCATACCCTATGTTGTTGTTGACCCTTCCAAATTTTGCTCCTGACCCCTAACTCCCTTCTCAACACCCCGAGTAGCCCCCACCGTTAAGTTTTAGAGAAACTATCCTGATTATTTAACCTTATACCCTTCGGACTTTACCCACTGCCATTCAACTCCAAAAACCCACACTTAGTGCCTTGTAAAGTTAATAAAGTTAATCTTGATAAATCCTTAAAAGCTCCGTCAGGAACTGACTGTTTGGAGTAGGTCAAACGAGATGTTTAACCTACTCCCCAAACGCCTTGCTGCCAATGGTTAGAGGCTTATTGTTGCTCTAAACTCCGGCAAAAGGTGTTAGAGAGTTTACCGGATATTATCGAGGGAAGTATCTGCAGAGATTGGTATTCTGAGGTGAGATATGCGTCAAATTAAATCCATAACGGTATCACACCTCACGTCCGCTGACAATGCTTCTATACCAGCCAGGGGATTGGTAACGCAGGCGCTCGAACTCGGCCTGAGTGTACGGAAACAAATCTACCCCCACCGGAAAGCCTACCGGTAAATAGTCTGGGATGCGCTCTCTGAAGGGCTTATCCGAAGAGGACAATATCAAACACAAATCCACATCGCTTCCAACCGTTGGTAACCCCGTTACCCAGGAACCAAACCAGATTACCCGCTTTACCTCCGGATGCTTCTCCCTTAACCAGGCCACATAAGCTTCTACACGGCGTGTGATAACCTCGCGGTTAGCTGATTTGATCACGACAGAACTCAAGGATTGCCTCCGCATGTCGAATGGCATTTTGGGCCTCTTCCTCTGTGTAAAAATCCATCGGTGCCCCAGATTCAAACCCGTTGGGGTAACGTGTGGGGATATAGTGCTTGTCTAACATCCTGGCGTAATTTATCAAACTTTCCGAGACCGGGATGGACGACGGCAGATTTCCTATCAGGGCCGTTAAAGTATGACCCCAAGCAGGTATTTTACTCTTATCCTGTCGCGTAGGCCACTTAACCCCCTTCAAGGTCCGTCGTTTTGGTTGAATGCCGGGCAGTTCCAGCTGATGCTCACCCTGACAGAAGATCCGCGCCGATCTGCTCTAGCCTTTTATATGGCAATTTCAAATGGTATAAACTCTTAAGTCAGGAAGGGGGTTATAAGTTCTTTATTACAACTATAAAAAATCACCGTTTTCTTCCGTCCGGTATGACCGGAGAGAATTTCGATTTGGGATTTTCTAATCCCGAGGAGTTCCGCCAGAAATGCAATCAGAGCTTTATTGGCCTGATGATCGACCGGTGGGGCCGTGATCCTTATTTTCAAAGCCCCTTCATACTCTCCAACCACTTCATTCTTAGAAGCCCTGGGTTGAATATGAACTTTAAGGATTAAACCCTTATCGGTTTGTCGCATTTCGATCATGGAAATCAGTGGAGACTTCTTGCCAAGTCTATGAGAGATCGAACAAGAAATATTTGCAAGAAGTAGATGGCCAGAATTACAATGAACGGCGTGAAGTCGATGGGATAAGTATACATGTACAATCGAAGTTTTCTCCGAATGAAACTAAAGACCGGCTCGGTTGCTTTGGTAAAGAAATTTTTAATGGCCTGGGCGGTTGGGTTGTAAGGGTCCAGGGGAATCCAGGATAAAATCACTGCGATCACAACGATCCACCAGTAAAGGGACAACGCCATATCCAAGACTCTGGCTAAAGCCTCAATAAAATTACTGGCGATAAACATGATTAACCTCCTTAGCGACCTAATTCTATAGACCTCAGCGTGGCAGCCTCTACAGCATCCATAAAGATGCCATGCAAGCCCCCTTTTTCTAAAGCATGAAGACCGGCAATGGTAGTTCCACCAGGGGAAGTGACCATATCTATAAGTTTTGCAGGATGCTCTCCGGTTTCAAGAACCAGTTTTGCGGCGCCGAGAACGGTCTGCGCAGCCAGCTTTAAAGCCACATCCTTAGAAAAACCCATTTTAACGCCGCCATCTGCAAGGGCATTGATAACCAAAAATATATAAGCCGGACCACTCCCACTTAATCCGGTTACGGCATCGATTAATTTTTCATCGACAATAATCGTTATCCCTACGGCATCGAAAATGGCCTTGGCCATTTGCAAATCCTCTGGAGAAGCCCACTTACCGGGTGCTATAGCCGAAGCACCGGCTTGAACAAGGGCAGGGGTATTGGGCATGGTGCGTACCACACGAACCCCCGTTTCCAACAAATCTTGAATGGTTTGTAATTTTACCCCTGCCGCAATGGAGATAACCAGTTTATCTCGAGTAACTTCGGGTGCAATGTCCGTTAAGACTTCCCTTATATTTTGAGGTTTTACCGCAAGGATGAGAATATCTGCCTTCCGTGCTACAGAAGGATTACTCGGCGAGACCTGAACTGCATATTTTTGACTTAAAAAGTCCAGTCGATCTTTTCGGATGTCGCTCATGAGAAGATTTTCAGGCTTAATCCCTAAAGGAGAGTTTAACAAACCTTTCACCAAAGCCTCTGCCATATTACCGGCCCCGATAAAAGCAATCTTTTTTTCTTTCAGCATGGCTATAAAGTCTCTCCCCTGAAGTTATTGCGAAGGTCTGGGTCCAAATATAGCCGTCCCGATCCGGACCATATTGGCCCCTTCTTCAATAGCAACTTCAAAATCGTTGGTCATTCCCATGGATAAGAACTTCATTTCAACCTTGGGGATTTTACGTAACTCTTCGGAAATCTCCCTTAACTTTTTAAAATAAGGCCGTGCGTGTTCAGGATTTTCGGCCAAGGGAGGGATGGTCATAAGGCCCTTAATGGCCAATCTGGGAAGGGCTGCAATTTCCTGTACGTTTTCCTGAATTTTTTCCACAGGGAATCCAAATTTCGTTTCTTCATGGGCCAGATTGATCTGAATGAGAATATCCACCGTTTGATTTTTCGCTTCGGCCCTTTTGCTTAATTCCCTGGCCAATTTTAGGCTATCCACCGAATGAATCAACTGAAAAAGATCCAGAGCCTGTTTAACTTTGTTTGTTTGAAGGTGCCCGATCATATGCCAGGTTACCCTATTTCCAATATCTTTTATTTTTTCTTGGGCTTCCTGAACCCGATTCTCCCCGATATGTTGGACCCCTGCCGAGATAGCTTCCCAAATTCTCGGAACTTCCACCGTTTTCGTTACAGCAATCAGTATAATTTCCTCGGCTTTTCGACCGGCTCGTTGGGCAGCCTTTTCGATTCGTTCCCGGACGAGCTGTAAATTATCCCGAATTGTCCCTCCCATACTTTTAGTTACGGCTCATCGCCGCCGGTGGATTGCTGTTTCTTCAAGACTTTTAACCTCTCTTCGACGGTTCTTTTCCATATCGAGGGTAGATTCTCCGATTCTATTTTTTCATAAGTCGCAACGGCTTCCTGGGTTTGCCCCAATGCCTCCTGACATCTGGCGATGGCCAAAAGAAGCTCCGCTTTATCCGAAGCGGAGGAGACTTTATCCTGAAACCTTTGATAGGCTTCCAGAGCTTTCTGATAATCCCCCTTCTGCTCGTAGGCATAGCCTATCCCCTTGGCAGAAGCTATAAAAAATTCTCCCCGGGGATACTTTTCGAGATATTGGGAAAATCCACTGATGGCCTCATCGTAGCTTCCTGCTAAGTAATAAGAATTTGCCTTATAAAACAAGGCACGTTCGGCACTTTTTGTTCCAGGATATTGGGTTAGAATCTGATCAAAAGTTGCAACCGCTTTCGGATACAACTCATCGGCTTTATCTTCAGAAGTACCTGCTTCGCGATAGGCTTTCATACCTTGATATTCCAGAGCCAAAGCTTTTTCCTCCAGATTAGCCCGATAATACCACCAGCCCAGCAAAGCAACACCTAAAACTAGAACAAGGAGAATTGCGCCGGCTATATATCTGGAGGAAGATTTAATCGATTCGACAAACTGAGTTCCTGAGCCTTTCGTTTCCAACTCCTTGGAAGGATCGTTTTTAACAACCTGTCTAGTTGGCTTCATAATTTTGTCATAACGGCTTTAACCATTTCACTTCTGGAACTGCAAATGACTAAAGCCTGTCCCGAACTTTATTAAAGAACCCTTATTACATGGGATATAAGATAACCACCGCTTGAGCTACGATGCCTTCTTCTTTTCCAACGAATCCCAGACCCTCTCCTTTTTTAGCCTTAATATTCACCCTGGAAATAGGTTGTTGCATAAAGTGGGAGATAATTTCGCGCATTTTTTCGATATAATCGGCCAATCTCGGTTGCTCTGCGATAATCACGGCATCCAGATTCCCCACCTGAAAGTGGCGCTGATGCGCAAGAGCTATAACTTCCTGAAGAAGAACGGTGCTGGAAATATCTTTATATTCTGGAAGAGAATCCGGGAAATGTTTTCCAATATCTCCTTCTCCCAGGGCTCCCAGAATGGCATCACAGATAGCATGGATTAAAACATCTGCATCGGAATGACCCCATAATCCTTTGGAAAAAGGGATTTCAACCCCACCTAAAACGAGTTTTCGTCCTTCGACGAGCCTGTGGACATCATAACCGATCCCGATTCTCATTTAACTCGTTTTGCAAAATCATTTCGGCCAATGTTAGGTCTTCCGGTGTTGTAATTTTTATATTGCGATAAGTACCCGGGATGACTTTAACTTTAAACCCCAAACGTTCCAGCAGCATGGCATCATCGGTCCCATAAAAACCATCTTCGCGAGCCTTTTCATAAGCAGACCGAATAAGCGGATAACTGAAGGTCTGAGGAGTTTGAACGGTCCACAATCCACATCGGTCAAGGGTCTGAGAAACAAATCCATCCTCAGATACCCGCTTAACCGTATCCTTCACAGGAACTGCCACCACGGCAGCTCCATATTTTCGAGCTTCTTGAATAGATTCAGAAACCATTTCTTCCGTGATGAAAATTCGGACTCCATCATGGATGACCACGATTTCCGTTTCCGGATCCAGAACTTGCAAGCCACGGTATACAGAATCTTGTCGGGTCGTTCCTCCTGGGACGATGGACCGGACCTTTTTAAAGTGATATTTATGAACCAGGTCAGACCAGCATTTCTCTATATCTTCCTGTCGGGTCACCAGAACAACCTGAGAAAGACAGTGAAAACTTTCAAATCTGGCAAGAGTATGGGCCAGGACAGGTAGAGAGGCAAGGGGTAAGAATTGTTTAGGAATATCTCCTGTTCCCATTCTCTTGCCGCTGCCAGCAGCTACCACGAGAGCAACAACTTTGGGCATTTATCTGTTATCCACTGTCCGGTGCATCCTACCGGTCAGCAACGGACAGGGAGTGTCATTTAAGATTTATTGGCTAGTTGCCCGAAAATCATTCTACCGGCGGTAGTTTGTAAGACGCTGGTAACCGATACACTGACCGTTTTTCCGATAAATTTTTTAGCATTGTCTATGACAATCATGGTTCCATCGTCCAGATAAGCAATACCCTGTCCAAACTCCTTACCCTCCTTCAGAACTACAACCTCGATGACTTCTCCGGGTAACACGACCGGTTTCAAAGCGTTGGCTAACTCGTTTACGTTGAGTATGGAAACTCCTTGAAGTTCGGCGACTTTACTTAAATTAAAATCATTGGTGATTAACTTAGCCTGGAGTATTTTTGCCAGCTCGATGAGCTTGGCATCGATTTCCTTAATTTTAGGAAAATCCCTGTCATGGATTTCCACCTGCGTGTCAATTCTTTTCTGAATTTTATGCAAAATCTCAAGTCCTCGACGACCCCGATTTCGTTTTATAGGGTCAGGAGAGTCGGCGATATGTTGGAGTTCTTTGAGCACGAACTGGGGGATAATCAAAACACCTTCCAGAAACCCCGTTTCTGAGATATCGGCTATTCTCCCATCTATGATCACGCTGGTATCAAGAACTTTATAATTTTTTGTGGGGGAAGGAGCTGAAAAGAAAGATTTAATATCCCGAAAATCGAGATTATAGCTCTTCTTCCACCCCAGGACCAGCCCTAAGTAACCAAATCCCAAATGGATAATAAAATAAACATAGGGCGTAATGGCACTTTTTTGTAAAACAATATCCAATAATGAATAGACCAGCAGGTTGGCGAGAACGAGTCCCATTCCTAATCCAAGGAGACCACCTGCAATGACTTGTAAAGGGATTCTTCCTAAATAATTTTCTCCCAGGATAATCAAAAAACCTAAGAAACCCCCGGTAAATCCTCCAAGAATAGAAGTATAAAGGGGTCCTCCCAGCTTTTTAGCTCCCAGGTATCCTAGTACAGAAGTCAAACCCACGAATCCTATCTTCCAGATCTTTTGACTCAATTTTTTCACCCCTTACCTTATATAGAATATTTTAGAAGCTCATCACCCCCTTACCTCCTCTACCTTTAACAAAAAAACAAGGAGTAATACCTTTTGGTATGATTTTAACCCCTTGTAGGATGATGTTATTAATATAATATCACCTTTCTGGCCTTTTAGAAAGCACTAAAATATTTAAACATCGCAATATTTATTGACCAGGGTTTCTGCCTGGGAGGTCTCGATTTTTTTTGAATAGGCAATTTCCTTAACAATCAAGTCCCGGGTACTATCCAGCATTTTCTTCTCGCCAAAAGAGAGTTCTTTTTCCTTGCTAAGCAAAGTGAGATTACGAAACACTTCGGCAATTTCATAAATAGAGCCGGTCTTGATTTTATCCATGTTAAAAAGATATCTCTTGTTCCATTTTGAGGGCATCTTATCGATTCCATCACTGAGGATGTGAAACACCTTCTCAAGCTCCTCTTCCCGGACCACTTGCCTGAGACCCACCTTATCGGCGTTGAGGGTGGGAACCATAATTTTAACATCCTTACCGTAGATACTCAGAACATAAAAGCTCATCTTCTCTCCTGCAACTTCCTTTTCAACAATAGCTTCTATTCTTCCTACCCCATGGGCTGGATAGACAACCTTATCACCAACTGAGAACATATATTTCCTCCTGGTATCTCCCTACAGTTCCTAGTTTAACGGCATACCCGCTAAACCAAGAACTAAGGGTTAGGGGTTATCAGACTCTCAAAAGCTTGAACCGTATTTTCCAATAACCTTACAATGGTCATTGGACCGACTCCACCGGGAACCGGAGTAATGGCCGCAGCTTTTGTAGCTACAGATTCAAAATCCACATCCCCTACCAACTTTCCATCTACCCTATTAATTCCCACATCCACCACCACCGCATTTTCCTTCACCATATCTCCCCGTATAAATTGAGGTTTTCCTATGGCTGCAACGAGAATATCTGCCTGACGGGTATAGGAACTCAGAGATAAAGTTCTGGAATGACAAATGGTGACCGTGGCATGACGGTGAAGTAACATCAACGCAAGGGGCTTACCAACGATATTACTTCGACCCACTACAACAGCATGCCGGCCTTCTATAGGAATGTTATAATAATCCAAAAGCTCTATAATCCCGGCAGGAGTACAGGGCCTTAGACCCGGTGTATTGGAAACCAGTTTACCCACATTTAGAGGGTGAAAACCATCAATATCCTTCTCAGGCAAAATAGAGGTTAAAATCTTTTCCTCAGAAATATGCTTGGGAAGTGGGAGCTGGACTAAAATTCCGTGAATCTGTGGATCTTGATTGAACGTGTGAATTAAGTCGAGGAGTTTTTCTTGGGGGGTATGGATATCCAGGTGATGGTAATAAGATCGAATTCCCACATACTCACAAGCTTTTCGTTTGTTTTGGATATAAATTTGCGAAGCCGGATTATCGCCTACCAGAACAACGGCTAATCCAGGAGAACTTCCATACTTACCCCGTAAGGTTTCTATCTTTTTCTTCAGAGCTTCCCGTATTTGTTCTGAAACGGCCTTACCGTCTATAATCTTCGCCAAAATATCAAAGATTTGATAGCCAGGGCTTACAGCATTTACAGAGCTTCCACTCTGGAATTCTATAAATCCTGCAAGCCCTGTCTATTCCCTTAATCGGGCACCCAGGGTTTGTTCAAGGCTCTGAATGATTTGACTATGAACTAAATTGACTTCGGCATCTGTAAGGGTTCTTTCTGGGTTTCTATAAACGAGGGAATAGGCTAAACTGACAAAACCCTTTGCTATCTGCTCCCCCTGATACAAATCGAACAATTTAACATCCTCCAGAATAGGCCCGGCCACCTTCCGAATTTGGGTTTCAACGTCTTCAGCTTTTACCGTCAGAGGAACTAAAACGGCTAAATCCCGGCGAACAGAGGGAAACTTAGGTAGTGGTTTGAAGGATACCGATGGTCGCACATGGGGAATAACCTGATCCAGATTCATCTCAAAAAGATAGAGAGGCTGCTCCAACTCATAGACTTCGGCCACCTCGGGATGGATCTTTCCCAGGTATCCTACGGTTTGTCCCTCAACTTGAATTTCAGCACTCTGAGCGGGATGTAAAAAAGGAATTTGGGCGTTTTGTAACTTATAAGAAACCTTGAGAATTGAGAAGATATTTTCAAGAACCCCTTTTAGATCATAAAAAGTTACCGGCTTTCTGGCCTCTCCCCAGTAAACCTCCTCTCGATAACCTCCCATCACGCCGGCTACGAAAAGAGATTCTTCAGGTAATAGGGCCATTTCGCGGGCTGACCCGGTTTCCCCGTAGACCCTGGAAACAGATCCGTCCCTATGTATAAAAACCCGACTGATCTCGAAAAGTCTTAAAGAATCTACATTGTATTTGAAATTCAGGTGGGCATTTTCAAGAAGATGAGGAATAAGGGTAGTCCTGAGTTGATTCTGCTCTTCAATAATGGGATTTTCTAAGGTAACGGTCCTTCTTCGATAGTCCGATTCGGGTATTTTGAGTTTATCCAGAGCAGATTTACCCATGAAACTATAATTGATGACCTCATAAAAACCCTCACCGATCAGGACCTGCTGAACCAAGCTTTCTACTTTCCGGGAGATTTTTTCATCCTGGGGAACAATCCTTCCCGAAGGAAGTGTCGAAGGGATCTTATCGTAACCGTAGATTCTTCCGACTTCTTCGATGAGATCGATCTCACGGGTGATATCGGAGCGATGGGAAGGGACCTCCACATCGAGGATTTCATCGGATTTCTCAGAAACCGAAAATTCTAAACTTACCAAGATAGATTTCATCTGCTGAGGAGCCAAGTCGGCACCTAAAATCTGTTGAGCTCGCTGAGTTCGAAGGGATAGTCGGATTGGAGAGAAAGGAAAAGGAAATTCATCGATAATTCCCGATGCCACTTCTCCTCCGGCTACTTCCTGAATAAGTTGTGTTGCCCGTTTGAGCGCAAGGGGGGTTCCTAAGGGATCGACTCCCCTTTCAAATCGATAACTGGCCTCGGTACGTAATCCCAATTTTTTTGAAGTCCTGCGAATACTTTCCGGAGAGAAAAAAGCACTTTCTAAAAGAATGTGTCGGGTGGTATTCTCCACCTCTGTATTGAGTCCTCCCATTACCCCTGCAATGCCTATGGCCCTCTTCCCGTCGGCGATCACCAGCATTTCATGATCCAAAATCCGTTCAACCCCATCCAACGTCGTAAGCCTTTCATTTTCCTCGGCCTGTCGTACGACAATTCGGTGATCTTCCAATTTATCAAAATCAAAGGCGTGGAGCGGTTGACCCAGTTCCATCATAACGTAGTTGGTCACATCGACCACATTGTTGATGGATCGAATTCCGACCGCTTCTAATCGATTTTTTAACCAGGCCGGAGAGGGTTTTATCTCTACCTGACGAATTAAACTGGCGGTATACCGGGGGCATAGGGAGGGAGCCTGGAGGGTTACAGAGGTAAACTGGGAAATAGGTGCACCCAGGGCCTGAAGGGTTATAGGAGGTTTTTTAAGCACGCCATTTGTTAAGGCGGCGACTTCCCGGGCTATCCCAATCAAACTGAGGCAATCCCCCCGATTGGGGGTGATGGCAATTTCTAAAATAATATCCTGGTGCTCCGGTAAGACCTCCGATAACGGAACTCCTACAGGAGTCTGTTCAGGAAGAATCAGGATTCGATCGGCAACCTCACTCAGACCCAGTTCCTTTTCGGAACAGATCATCCCCTGGGAGAGAACCCCCCGGATTTTGGAGGAAGTTATTCGGGTTCCATCGGCCAGTTCGGCTCCTTCCAGGGCCAGAGGAACCTTAGCTCCTACCACCACATTGGGAGCCCCACATACTACGGAAAATTCGCGTCCAGGACCCACTTCTACCAGGCAAATGGATAATTTATCCGATTGGGGATGTTGTTGGATTTGTCGGATTCGACCTACCACAACCCCCTGGAAACCAGGGGATTGTCGAAGGATACTCTCTACCTGCAGGCCTGCTCTGGTCAAGCTCTCTGCGATCTCTTCCACGGATAAAGGGGAGTCTACATAATCTTTTAGCCAGCTATAACTTACTCTCATTTCTGGAGGCTGGTGATTTGATCTGTCTACCGAATAGGCCGGGGTACGTGCTTAGAGCCCGGAGACGGGGGTTAGAAAACCAGCCACAAACAAGTCTCCGGTCTCTAGTTCCCGGCTTAGAATTGTTTCAAGAATCTCAAATCATTTTCAAAAAACAATCGGATATCGTCAATCCCATACTTTAGCATGGCAATTCGCTCCACGCCCATACCAAAGGCAAATCCTGTGTACTTCTCAGAATCATAATTCACGGCTTTAAAAACGGCCGGATCTACCATTCCACATCCCAGAATTTCTAACCAGCCGGTTTGGGAGCATACCCGGCAGCCATTTCCCTTGCAGATCATACAAGAGATATCCACCTCTGCACTGGGCTCCGTGAAGGGGAAGAAACTGGCTCTAAAACGGAGCCGCGTTTCTTTACCGAACATTTTATGGACAAAGACTTCCAGAGTCCCTTTGAGATCTCCCAGGGTAACCTTCTCATCGACCAGAAGACCCTCGACCTGATGGAACATGGGACTATGGGTGATATCCGAGTCGTGACGATAAACCTTACCCGGCACGATAACCCGGATCGGGGGTTTTTGAGCTTCCATAACCCGAACCTGAACCGGGGACGTGTGGGTTCTCAGCACAATATCCTCGGAGATATAGAAAGTATCCTGCATGTCCCTGGCCGGATGGTTTTTCGGCATGTTTAAAGCTTCAAAATTATAATAATCGTATTCAACCTCAGGACCTTCTGCGATAGAGAAGCCCATTCCCTGGAATATCTCCTTGATCTCGTCGGTTACCTGGGTGAGGGGATGCTTTCGACCGTAAGGCTGCCGTCTTCCGGGTAGGGTAATATCTATTCGTTCCTGCTCCAGGGCCCGCAACTGAGCATTTTTCTTGATTTTAAGCTCCATCTTCTCATAAAGCTCGTTGAGCTCATCTTTGAGAAGATTCACCGCGCTTCCTATCTGAGGTCTTTCCTCCGGGGGCAGCTCCGAAAGTCGTTTAAGTAGACGGGTGACCGAGCCTTGACGACCCAGGTATTTTGCCTTGATTTGAGACAATTCTATCTGATTTTGAGCATTTTGGAACTCTTTTTGCGCTTCTGCCCTTATGGAGCTTATCTCGGTTAAGATCTCGTTAAGACTACTCACCCGATTAAAGGGGAAAGGCGAAGGGGGAAAGGAAAGGCTCTTTACTTTTTCCCCTTCGCCTTTCTCCTTCGCCTTTAAGAAGTAGGCTGAAGGGTATTTTTGGAGAGTTGGACCAAATCGGAAAAAGCCTGGGGATCCCGGACGGCCATATCGGCAAGGATTTTTCTATCCAGTTTTACCTGTGCAAGTTTAAGCCCATACATAAACCGGCTATAAGAAAGTCCATGTTCCCTTACCCCTGCATTAATGCGAGTAATCCATAATCTCCTGAAATCTCTCTTCCGGGTCCTTCTATCCCGATAAGCATAGCGTAAAGACCTCATGACAGCTTCTTTGGCCGTCCTGAATAACCGGTGTCTACTCCCTACGAAGCCTTTAGCCAGCTTTAAAATCTTCTTCCTTCTTTTTAATCTTTTATTTCCACCTTTAACTCTTGACATGAATTTAAAACATAAAACGTAAAACGTAAAAATAACCTGCTTCCAACCTGTTGCAGACTCTTTACGTTTTACGTTTTATGTTTTAGGCATAGGGTAGTAACCGTCTGACCTTTTTCAAATCTTCCTTTGAAACAAGGGTATTTTGTTTGAGCCTTCGCTTTCTCTTCCTGGATTTTTTAGTCAAAATATGGCTCCCGTAGGCCCGTTCCCTTTTGAACTTTCCAGAAGCCGTTTTTCTAAACCGTTTAGCAGCAGACCGTCTTGTTTTGATTTTAGGCATCTTCAAGTAAAACGCAGCAGGAGTTAAAAGTTAGAATCTTTTACTTAGGGACCCCTGGCTTTTGACTCCTGATTTACGTTTTAGCCTTTTGTTCTGTACCTCTGGCCTTTGGTACGAGGATCATACTCATGGTTTTTCCTTCGAGCTTAGGTTTTTGCTCGACTACTCCGAATTCTTTTATATCCTCAGCAATACGCTCCAGCATTTTCTGCCCAAGTTCGGCGTGCATCATCTCACGGCCCCTGAATACCACCGAAACTTTAGCTTTATTACCTTCCTTGAGGAATCTAATCAGGTGTTGAAGTTTGAATTGATAATCATGTTCATCAGTCTTAGGCCGAATTTTGATTTCCTTTATATGGATGACGACTTGTTTTTTCTTAGCTTCCTGCGCCTTTTTGCTTTGCTGGTACTTATATTTTCCATAATCCATGATGCGACATACAGGTGGGGTCGCACCAGGTGCTACTTCTACAAGATCCAGATCAACTTTTCGGGCCTCTTCTAAAGCCTTTTCTAAAGGCATAATCCCCAGTTGCTCGCCGTCTTGGTTAATAACCCTTACTTCTCGGGCTCGAATTTTTTCATTTACTCTGGCAACTTCCAGTCTAGATTCCCCCGTAAAGGTCAAACGATCTTGAGGATTAAAGATTTCTTCACTTTCTTTTCTCAAGGATCGTTCAACGCAACACTCTTATCTGATCTTTAAAAGGATAAGGATAAACAAATAAAATTAATGGTAGGCACGGATGGGATTGAACCATCGACCTCTACCGTGTCAAGGTAGCGCTCTCCCACTGAGCTACGTGCCTACTAAATAAAGGTTAAAAGGGGAAAACTCCTCTCTTAGCCTTTAAAAGAGTAACATTCTATCCAAAAGTTGTCAAGTGGAAAAGTTGGTAAAGTCGCCGGAATCTTACCAAAATTTAACTACTTTAACTCCAGACTTTTGCTATCTACCACCCGCCGAGCCAGTGCAATGAAGTCATCCAGGGGCATCGCCTTGAGATCCTCTCCGGTACGCAAACGGACGGCAACGGCTTTGGCCTCCATTTCCTTATCTCCTACGATTAACATATAAGGGATCTTCTCGAGTTGGGCATCCCGAATTTTTGCATTCATACGTTCTGAACGGTCGTCTACCTCAACCCGGAACTTCTCGGCCTGGAGGCGTGAGGCCACTTGAAAGGCGTAATCTCGGTGGCGATCTGAGATGGTAATAATTTTCATCTGAACCGGTGCCAGCCAAACCGGAAATGCCCCGGCATATTGCTCGATCAGAATCGCAAAAAAGCGCTCCAGGGAGCCCAGCGGAGCCCGATGCAACACGACTGGTCTTTGGGGTTTACTTTCGGAGTCCATATACTCCAGTTGAAAGCGCTCCGGCAGTTGGAAATCCACCTGAATCGTTGTACACTGCCATTTACGACCTAACGCATCCCGGATCATAATGTCCAGGGCAGGTCCGTAGAACTTGGCCTCCCCTTCTGCAACAATGTATTTCAGATGGCGCGAATCCAGTGCGTCTTTGATGGCCCGTTCGGCATTGTCCCACTGGGCATCATTACCCAAATACTTGGATTTGTTGCGGGGATCCCGAACCGAAACCCACATTTCAAACTCGTGAAATCCGAATACACCAAATTGATAGAAAGCCTGATCCAGCACATGGAGAAATTCATCCTTAACCTGATCGGGTCGGGCAAAAATATGAGAGTCGTCCTGGGTAATCATACGTACCCGCAGAAGGCCCGTTAATTCACCGGATTGTTCACGACGATACACCGTGGCCGTTTCGGCGATCCGAATCGGTAGATCTTTATAAGAACGTAACTGGGATTTATACACCATCATATGCATGGGGCAATTCATGGGTTTGACCAGGTATTCTACCCCATCGATATCCATGGGGGCATACATCTTGTCACCGTATAAATCCCAATGACCGCTGGTAATCCACAATTGTTTTTTACCGATATGGGGAGAGTAAACATGCTGGTATCCCCGCTCGACCTGATTCTGATAGACGAAATCCTCGATCAACTTTCGAACCTGAGCCCCTTTGGGGAGCCATATGGGCAATCCGGATCCTACTTCTTCGGGTAAAATAAACAACTGCAATTCTTTACCTAACTTCCGATGATCTCGCTTTTTAGCCTCTTCCAACGTCCAGAGATATCGGTCCAGATCGGCTTTTGAGGCCCAGACGGTCCCATAAATCCTTGTCAGTTGTGGATTTTTTTCATTACCTCGCCAATAGGCCCCGGCAATACTTAGGAGTTTAAAGGCATCTTCCGGAATCTGACCCGTATGACTCACGTGGGGTCCTGCACACAAATCCGTAAAGTGATCGTGGGAATAAATCGATACCGTTTCACTGGGTTTTGCATCCTCTTCCCCATGGGTACCCAACTCACCCTTGGCAATGCCTTCGATCAGTTCTAGTTTATACGGTTGATCCCGGAAGTATTCCCGAGCTTCTTCAATGGACATCTCCCTATGGATAAAAGGGTGGTTCCCACGAATAATTTCACGCATTCGCGCTTCGATCCTAGGGAGATCCTCCAGTGTAAGCGGGCGTGGCAGCTCAAAATCGTAATAAAAGCCGTTTTCAATGGCTGGCCCAATTCCGATCTTCGTACCGGGAAATAAGTCCATGACCGCCTCGGCCATAATGTGCGAGGTCGAATGGCGCAGCGGTTTCAGTTGATCTACCTTTTCATTTTCATTGGCCATTGACTCTTTAATCAAAGCCCACCACAAAGGACACGAAGAAAGTAGGGGAGTATGGAAGTGTGGGAGTGTGGAAGTGTAGGGGTCTTCCATACCCTCTACTCCCACACGTCCATACTTTTTTACTTATTGGGCTCCGGACCTTTATGATAAGCGCTTACTTTATAACCTGGATTAAATCACCTTTTTCTCTCTCAGCAATCGGATCTTTTCCTCACTGTAACCTAATAGCTGCTGTAGAATTTCTTCCGTATGTTGCCCCAACAGGGGAGGCGGTAACTCTATCGCTCCGGGAGTTTCGGATAATTTAATAGGGATCCCGGTCATTTTTACCTCCCCAACGGTAGGGTGTGGCAGGGAAACAACCATCTCCCGGGCCAGAACTTGTGGGTCCTGACAGACCTCGGCTACATTTTTAATTCGACCGCAAGGAATTCCGGCGGCTTCCAGTTTAACGATCCACTCTTGGACCTTTTTTTCTTTAAAAAGGGGATTGAGAATGGAATTAAGCTCTCTATGATTTTGAACCCGGTCCGCATTTCGTCGGAACCTGGGGTCGTCCCTTAATTCCGGTCTTTCAATAACCTCACAAAACCTGGCCCATAGCCCTTCTGTTCCGACGGCAATATTGATATAACCGTCTGCCGCCTCATAAGTTTCATAAGGAACAATCGCAGGATGCTCATTTCCCCTTCGCATGGGAACTTTACCTGTAGCAAAGTAAATACCTGCCTGGTGGCTGAGGAGGGCTACCTGACCGTCCAGCATGGAGATATCTACTTTCTGACCCCTTCCCGTCCGCTCTCGAACCAACAAGGCCAGAAGAATCCCCTGAAATGCCAACATCCCCGCGACCATATCGGCTTGAGAAACTCCAACCTTCATGGGAGGTCCCTGGGGATCCCCCGTTAAACTCATAATCCCACCTTCTCCTTGAAGGACCAGATCGAATCCGGGCTTATCTTTACTCGGCCCGGTATGTCCAAATCCGGAAACTGAGCAATAAATAATCCGGGGATTTAATTCATGAACCCTCTCGTAACCGAAACCCAATTTATCCAGAACCCCAGGTCTAAAGTTTTCCAGCATCACATCGGATTTCTGGATAAGTTCCCTTAGAATTTCCTGTCCCTCCTTCTGTTTCAAGTCTAAGGTCAGGCTTTTCTTGTTCCGGTTTATACTCAGGAAGTAAGAACTCTCTCCCTGGATAAACGGGGGTCCCCAACCCCGGGTCACATCTCCTTCCTCAACAGATTCTATCTTGATAACCTCGGCCCCCATATCACCCAACATCATAGAGCAATAGGGGCCTGCTAAAATTCTGGATAAATCCACTACACGAATATGGTCCAGGGGCTTCATGTGAGGAGAGTATGGGAGTGGGGAAGTGAGGAAGTGGGGAAGTGGGGAGGTGTGGGAGTGTAGAAGTGGGAGAATGGCTATACTCCCATACTTCCATACCTTCATACTCCCATACTTCCATACCTTCATACTCCCATCTGTATTAAGTGGCGGCAACGGGTACACCATACACGTATTCGTTCAACATTTTAAGCTCTTCCTCCTTCTCCATCTTATCCAGCCATAGAAGGTCCCTCAGCGAGATAACCCCAATTAATTTTCGATCCTGGGATACTACCGGAAGATGTCGGCAATTCAACTGCTTCATTTTCCGGATGCAGTTTTCGTAACTCTCGTTGGTATCAATAACGACCACATCGGTGGTCATGACATCCCCTACGGGAGTTGACTTGGGGTCCAGTTCTTTTACGACGACCCGGGTCATGAGATCCCGTTCGGAAAAGATGCCCAAGATACGATCCCCTTCCACAACCGGTACCGCCCCCACCTGACAATCCGTCATGTAGCGTGCAACTTCAAGTACCGATTGATCTTTGGTTACGGAACAGGGAACCTGATCTTTTATAATATCGCTGATGGTTTTCATAACGCACCCCCTAGGCTTAGGGATAAAGCCAGTCTCCTTAAGGACAAAGAGACCTTATCCCTGGATTTTCAAAAAAAGCCTTCCACCTGAGAATTCCCAGGTTCAGGTAAACTCTTTGGGGAGAAGAAGTTTTAAGCGTACAAGCTTCCATTTTAAAATTATGGAGGAACGGCGCCGGGTTGTCAAGGGGAATTCGTAGGTCGGCGTTAAGGGATACAAGTGAGCGTTGCATGACCAATTCCCATAGAATTTTATGATTAACTCTCTTTTAGCACTAATCACCGAGTGAAAATTACGGCGCGTCTTGTAAAACCGGTTGAACTCCCAGAAAAACCTCTTTCACCTTACCCAAAATCCAACCATAGATCATCGGCCATAAAGAAAGAGCCAAACCTACTATCCCCCTCAACACCGTGCTCTTATCCACTCCACTCCATCTCCCCAACACCAATAACGGCACATTCCAATAGTCCAGGTTCATTACAAACACTCCCCATCCCAGGGACGGCAAAATATCTCTCACCGGCACATCCCCCATCAACAGCTTCTTGATCGCCGTTGGATCACTGAGTTTCATCCCCCCAACATAGGCCCCTTCCAACCCTCCGGCACCAGCACTCCCCTGGGATAATTCCTTCCTCATCTCCTCCAATAGATAGCTCTCCTTATAGCGGGCTTCTCCTTGCTCCATCTGCTTGCGTAACCCCCCCAACACCGCCTTGCACGATATCTGCTCTAACGCCGCTTCGATATTGGCCGCTGTGATATCCGTCCTCTTCAACTCCTCATTCACTCGCTTCGCCAACTCCCCCTCCCCCAAAAGCGGTCCCTTCATGACCTCTTCCTCTACACACCGATACACACCGAACCACCTCTTCATTGACTTTTCGCTTCCGCATCACAAAGGCCTGAAACCCGCAAGCACTACAACAAGCGTTCCGTAAGCGAATTATCTTTATGTGTGTAATGATTGACTTAAATTCGACTAACTGACGCGAGTTGAGCGGTTCCCCCGACGAGCGGAGTGAAGCCGCGAAGCGGAGTCTGCTCCAACGAAGGTTAGGCGGTGCTGCGTGCCGCTTGAGGGGTGCCGCGCTTTTTGCGGCTTCCCTCTCGAAGCGGTAGTTAGGCTGGTCAAACGGTCCATGGCCAGATCGCTAGGAGCTGAGGAGCTTAGCATGCAACTACTGAGGGCATTCATTTTGACATCTCCTAAACTCCCTTACGCACTCTGCCGGACGAATACGACCATCGGCGACTTCAGCCATGCAGGCATCTCTTGCAGCACGACAAGCTTGCAAACAGCGCTCTCTCTCAGTAGGAGGTGAGGGAGAGGGTGTAGGTGAAGGTGAAGGTGCGGGTGCTGGAAACTCTCTAAATCCAACAGCCCGGATCAACCGACAATCTGTTATAAGGCAACCGATACTTACTCCGGAGAGATCAGATGGGTCGTAAAGAATGGTGAGGGGAATGGACATAATCTGCGCTACGCCGATCACACTGAGCACGCGCGCTGCAAAACGCGGGTCGTCAGTCCCAGCAGCAAAGTAAATAATTCCTTGTTCTAGGGGAGTTTCACACTTCACGTGAACACGTACTTTGTAGTTCATCACCTCTACGGGCTTACATACCCCCCATTTTTCCTGAGCATCTGATGCCCTCGGCCCCCAAAATACCAACAAAGCTGGTAGCATGGCCATTGTGAGAAGTTTCTTTGCCTTTGATAGAATGAGCAACTTCATGATACCCTCCTATACTCGAAGGCGTGTGCGCTTGGCAAAGCTATTCCTCGTCTATCCCAAACAGAAAGATCGATATTGCAGCCTCTTCAGTCATAGCCTTCCTGCCCAACGCCTTTTCCCAAACTTTTATATATCCTTCAGCAGAATTAAACAGCGGCTCTAGATCCTGAGCAGCCACTCCCAATACCTTTAAGTCTGCAAAGAAGTCCGGAAGTAACCCAACATTGGCAAGGCCGTCGTAGTTGAAGTCGAATGTGCGATCGCCAGATCTGAGTCTGCCGAGTCTGGTCTGCGAGGCTGCCGACAGAAACGGGTAGATCAGCCGCTCTTCCCATTTTTGGCGTGACCTATCTTGACCGCCTGGACACTTGTTGGGTCCAAATCTTGGTCCCGGCTGTATAAGTGGACCATTGAAATCCGTGCCGACTGCAATTGGCATCCCCGGCGCTCGATCCAATGCGTAGTAGTAGGCTTGTGCAAACGTTTCAGTAGTACCGCCGCAGATGTGGCTTACTTCGTGTCTACCCGGGCGCTTCCAAGTATCCACATCTTTTAATCCCCCCTGATTTGATATGAGACCTATCATCCCGCCAACTCTATGGATTCGTTGCAATTCAGATAGGGTCAACTGGCCTTCGTGATCCTGATCGTCATTGTTAATCTCGTTAAAACCTGCGTGGCTGGCAACCACTGGATATCCACGGTGTTCAGCGAGATCTAGCGTCTCGGCAAAGGCTCGGTCAGACATGTGATCGACATCGATGATTGCTCCAAGTCGCATGAGTTCTTGAATCAGATCTCTGCCGGTTTGTGTTAAGCCTGCAGCATTGCAGCGTCCCCCTGCAAATTCATATTGTGGGCACGGACGCGTTGTGAGGTCGTACGGCGCGATAAGTCTCCACGGTTGAGTGCCCAGCCAATTTCGCTGGCCTTGGACACATAGCTGAAAGAATGCAGCACCACCAAAGGCAGTATCGTCTTGATGTATTATGAAGAAATGTCGAACGCCCTTCCTCCAGTATTTCTGGAGGGCATTATGCCAATCGCAAGGTGCATTACTTTTGCAATTAAATAAGTGTGCCGTTTCAATTCCTAGAACTACCGCCAGTTTCCCTTGCCGGATGACCCGGCGTGCTTCAGCAGGT
The DNA here is from genome assembly GCA_030550175.1 of bacterium. Classification (GTDB taxonomy): domain Bacteria; phylum Moduliflexota; class Moduliflexia; order Moduliflexales; family JAUQPW01; genus JAUQPW01. The sequence goes on along the minus strand of JAUQPW010000094.1, from coordinate 1,303 downwards.
GTGGTCACAATCCTGTACCAACCCCTCCCGCTACCTCCTGATAGTTGGTCGATGTATTCCTGCATCGCATACGCTGCATTGATCTGAAGATCAATCGTTGCCATCTCGTTATCGCAGTCCCGGCCATCGTTGTTGGCCGAATGACAAAGTGTGGGGCTGTCCACGGCCAGCATTACCATTAGGCGCAGCCCGCCCTGCACGGCGCGAAAAAGCCAATCCTGATACACTTTTTGGTGAGTGACCTCCCAGAAGTTGGGCCAACCTGAGAAGCTGGAATATCCGTCATTACTATATGGGGCGCCAAGAAGTTCCAACACAGGCACCGATGGAGGACACACGCGCTCAGTCATTAGACCTCCCAAGAAATCTCTGATGTGTTCTGGTCCGTGATTACCGCGGTCAAGGGAGGGACTAAGAGCTTCACTGATAGGTCCGTATGCTTGGCCAACTACGATCTTGCCTCCAAATGCAAGATTCGCAAACTGATGGTTGTGAATGTCTGCAAAGCCTCGTAATTCCTGGGCCATCACTGGCATTTGTATGAGACTGGTGAACAGGCATGAAAGCAGTAAACGTTTCATGATGCTCTCCCGTTATTATCTGCACGACAACATTTATCGTGCTTCTTAAACCATCAGCCAATAAGCCGCGTCACCGATCCACCTCTATGCCGACGGGCCGATTGACGTGGCTGAATATCTGGGAAAGCCATAAAGGCATCACGTATCCTGCGGTTTTAAAATCCTCAAAGACTCCCCCCTCCGTCGTCTCTTTGCCTTTCATACTGCCATAGTTAATGTTGAAGTCTCCCAACACGATAGGCGGATACAGCCTGTCCTTGCCGAAAATCCTTTCCATTTCACCGAGCAAACTCTGCACTTGAGGTAAGTATTGAAAAGACGCCTGTTTCCCCCACTGCACGTGGACGTTGTAGATGTGGATGTACGAACCGGGGCTGCTTTTGAGCTCAAACCGGGCGAACGCAGGACCATTCATCCACCTGTTGACATTGTGGGCTCGATAGGAAGAGATCCACGCCAGCCCCTCTCCATCAATCTGACCACAGAGTTCCCTAAATGGGTCGGGCGGCGATTGGCACGACAGGCTCTTACGAGGATGAACGCCTAATACGCAATTGTAGAACTCCCCTCCCTTTTTTATTAAAATCTTAGAACCGGAAAATACACTACAACATCGTATGTTTATACAACCTGGTATGAGGAGCTACTTTATAATTTTGCTAAACACCCCAAGGTCATCCTAACAAACATAAGCTTATGGGATAAAACAAATCTTGTAAAGA
>JAUQPW010000178.1 GCA_030550175.1 bacterium | reverse complement strand
GGCATCCGTATTGGCTAGCCTGATAACTTTTCACCGGTACGAAGAGAGAACGGAGAAGCACCGGGCAGCTGGTGTCCGCTATAAGGTAGCCCTTAGAAAACTTGAGAAAATGCATACAGTGCCTGACAGTTCGATGCTAGACCAAGAGAGCGTCAACCGAATTGAGGAGAAACTTGACGAGCTCGAAAAATCGGCACCCGTGGTTCCTGAGGACATCAATAGCGCTGTTGAGGAGCGCTATCAAGTTTACAGCTTTGTAGCCAAGGCAGCAGATCTACGTCCTGGGCAGGAGGACCGCGGATGAAGTAGTGGCTATCAGCGGTCACCAATACCCGCGGCCTAAAAAAATACTAGATTCAAAAGTTTTGGACAAAAGAAATATTTTCTTTACAAGATTTGTTTTATCCCATAAGCTTATGTTTGTTAGGATGACCTTGGGGTGTTTAGCAAAATTATAAAGTAGCTCCTCATACCAGGTTGTATAAACATACGATGTTGTGGTGTATTTTCCGGTTCCAAGATTTTAATAAAAAAGGGAGGGGAGCTCTACAATTGCATAGAAAAATCAAAGAAAAACAACAACGTAGGATACTTATGAATCTGAAAAATACAGTTGGAATGGGAAGGATATTGAAAACCAAAAAAAGGAGACTTTTGGTGAGTAATATCTGGATGTGCTGGAGAAATACCCCCGAAGTGGGGTAAAAGTCGGCTACAGGTCCAGATATTATTCCAGTTTGGGTGTCTATGTGATGTTGGGCGGCTGGTTGCATCTCGCTGAAGGGTACAGAGACAAATGAGCGACACGAAACGCAAGCTACAGAAACTGGTTCTGGTCTGCCTGATCTGTATGGGGCCGGTTAGGGAGTTGGCCTTGCTCATTCAATCCTTCACCCGATAAACAAACAAGGAGATGAGACAATGAGACTTAGCAAAAACATGGGAACGCTGGACCGCATCATCCGGCTGCTAATTGCAGCTGTGATCGCTATTCTTTACTTCACCGGCAATCTGTCGGGGCTAGCGGCTATCATCTTGGGCATTCTAGCCGTCGCCTTTGTCGTCACCAGTTTCATTGGCTTTTGCCCAACGTATCTGCCATTCGGGCTTTCCACCCGCAAGCAATAACCGCCTACAGTGGGCAAGATGAAAACAGACAGGGCGGGCTGAGCAGGCCGGCGATGAGCCATGCCAGTCACGGTCGCCGCCCAACGGCGCGCGCTTACAACCGATTTCTAATTCGCGCTGTAGGTCTGGATCAGATGGAAAGGCCCGGTTTTTAAGCCGGGCCTTTTTTAAGTTTTAAGTAGGATCTTATAGTCCTATACATCGATCTGGGCCTTCTGCAACTTTCCACTGTAATCTATATAAACCGTCTTCCATTCTGTGAATACATCCAGGACATGTCCTCCTTCCCGATGGCCATTACCGGTTTGCTTGGTTCCTCCGAAGGGCAAATGAACTTCCGCTCCAATAGTAGAGGAGTTTACATAGGTAATCCCTGTATAAATATCTCGGATGGCAACAAAAGCTTTATTAATATCTTGCGTGTAAATCGCAGAAGAAAGGCCGTATTTGCTGTTGTTAACAATATCAATGGCTTCCTCCAAACTTTCAGCAGGAATAATGGCCGGGCAGGGCCCAAAAATCTCTTCCTGGGCAATCCGGGATTGAGGTTTTACCTCTGCAAAAACTGTCGGGAGATAAAAATAACCTTTGGCACATTCCCCCTCTTTATAGATTTCTCCCCCTGTGAGAATTTGAATCCCTTCCTCGCGGGCAATCTGGGTATACCGATGGATTCGCTTCAGTTGTTGTTCATTAATGACCGGACCTACATCGGTATTGGGGTCCAATCCGTTTCCCAGTTTTAACTTTTTAACCTGGGCTACGAACCTGTCGGTGAATTCCTGGAGGACTTTTTTATGAACGATCAGACGACTGGCTGCGGTACAGCGTTGTCCGGTGGTCCCAAAGGCTCCCCAGATGGCTCCTTCCACCGCCAGATCCAGGTTAGCATCATCCATGACGATAATCGCATTCTTGCCTCCCATCTCCAAAGAAACCCGTTTATAACTTTCGGCGCACTTTAAAGCCACTTCTCGTCCTACTTCGCTGGAACCTGTAAAGGAGACAAGATCTACACCAGGATGGGTTACCAGGGCGGCCCCTGCTTCTTCTCCAAATCCATGAACCAAATTCAAAACTCCTTTAGGTAAGCCAGCTTCGATCAATATCTCCACAAACCGGGTCGCCATAAGGGGAGTATCCTCGGCGGGTTTGAAGACCACCGTATTCCCACAAACGAGGGCCGGTACTAATTTCCAGGAAGGAATAGCCAGAGGGAAATTCCACGGCGTAATGGCGGCTACAACTCCAACTGGCATGCGAATAGACATGGCAAACTTGTTGGGTAATTCCGAAGGTGTCGTCTCCCCAAACATCCTTCTTCCTTCACCGGCAATGTAATAGGTCATATCAATGGCCTCCTGAACATCTCCCCGGGCTTCTTTGAGAACTTTTCCCATTTCTCGGGTCATAAGCTGAGCAAGCTCTTCTTTTCTCTGAACCAGCTTTTCTGCAGCCCGAAACATAATCTCAGCCCGTTTGGGGGCCGGTACTTTCCGCCATGAATCAAAACTGGCTCTGGCCGCTTCTACGGCAGAAGCTACATCTTTCTCGGTAGATCTCGGAAATAATCCTAAAACCTCTTCGGTATTCGCCGGGTTAATATCCTCAAAAGTTTGCCCGGATTGAGCATCTACCCACTGGCCGTTTATGTAATTTTTATAAACTTGTGGCATAAAAAACCTCCCATTTTTCTTTTAAATCGGTCTTATAGATAAAGGTTCCATAAGGGTTTCTATACTTAGAAATTAGGACAAACTCCTCCCTAAATCAAGGAACCTTCTTCCATAGTCCGAATTTTGGGATGAAGGAAAGGATGAATAAATCCTGTTAAGGAACTGGGGGTAGATGAGCCATGTAATAGGCCAGAGCTTCGATTTCCTCATCAGATAAGGATTGTGCAACCTCCGTCATACTTCCGTCAATATCGGCACTGGTCTGATCTTTGAAGCCACGTAATTGCTTTAAAAGATAAGCATAAGGTTGCCCTGTGAGGCGTGGAATATGATCCCGTCCTGTTAATCCGGGTCCATGGCAGAATGCACAGCGATGTTTCTCTGAAGCTCGTTTGCCTGCTGCCATTTTTTCAGGATCAGGTTCTCCACCATGGGTGGAGACCGGTTTTTGTGCCGCAAAGTAGGTAGCGATATCTTGAATATCTTTATCGCTGAGGTTTGCAGCAAACGGTGACATTAAAGGATTCTTACGGCGTCCCTCCCGGAACTGGATGAGTTGATTGTAAAGATAGAGTTGTGGCTGACTAGCCAGCGAGGGAACCTCCGGAGCAATAGAGTTGCCATCTAAGCCATGACAGGGTACACAAACTTCACTCTTCCGTCTCCCGGCTTCAATATCTGCTGCTTTACCCCCAACTGGACTGATCAATCCTACTAACATACCCATCCCTATTATTGCGAAACTAAAAATTCCTTTCATTTAACCTCCGGGTTAACCCCCCCCCCCGTGGAAATCCAG
>JAUQPW010000093.1 GCA_030550175.1 bacterium | reverse complement strand
TTCAAAAGTGGCTCCATTTCTTCCCCACGGTAAAATGCCAAGGTTTTGAATCGAACTGTAGACATCCAGGGTTCTTGGACCAGCAGTTTCGCCGAAGAATCTTTAAAAATCCTCTCAAACTCCTCCTGCACGGCTTCTTCACTGGGATGATCCCCCAGTTTATACTTAAGTGCTTTGATAATATAGTCTTTGTAGAGATTAAATACCCATTCTGGTTTTTCCATAGTCACCTGAAACCTTTAGAAACTATATTAGGAGGTCATCTTTGATCTTAAGTTTATCGTGTAGGAAAATAAGGAGGATGTCAAGATGAAAATACGATTTAAGGGGGAGCAATAAGCCACAGACCGCTTCTATTTTGCCAGACTGCAATATCCGCCTTCCCATCTCCATCAAAATCTGCCGGAACCGGGGTATCGCCCTCCTGTCCCCATTTTATCACACGGGAACCGCCACTTGAAAAGAGGAGATACCAGTTTCCTTCGGCAGGCCGCCATACGGCTATATCCGCCTTCCCATCTCCATCAAAATCTGCCGGAACCGGCACATCTTGAGAAAAACCCCAGGAGACTATCTGGAACCCACCACCTGAGAAGAGGAGATACCAGTTTCCTTCGGCAGGCCGCCATACGACTATATCCGCCTTCCCATCTCCATCAAAATCTGCCGGAACCGGAATATCTCCCAGAAGCCCCCATCGAACCCTTTTGGAATTGTTTCGTGCTGGATACCCTGGATTACCGGAAGGTTGAATCATCCATTCCCCTCGAAGGGGTCTAAAGACGGCCAGATCCGTGATTTTATCCCCATCATAGTCCTTCGGAACCGGAACATCAGAGGGGTTTCCAAATTTTTGTATGAAGATTCCTCCTTGAGATTTTTGAATAAACCAAGTCCTACGGGATGGTCGAAAAACGGCCAGGTCTGCCTGACCATCCCCATCGTAATCACCCGGTACGGGCTGATCTCCCTGCAAACCCCAGGATTGGATAATAGGAGCCATCGGTGGGTTATTTTTACTTGGTAAAATGTACCAGATCCCATTACTCGGTCGCCATACCGCTATATCGGCTTGATTATCCCCATCGTAATCTCTAGGGACCGGGGTATCTCCAAAAATTCCCCAATTTGCGGAAATCGGAGTAGGGGTAGGAGTCGGGAGAGGGGGCGGGGTGATCGAAACAAATTTATAGATTTTTCCATCGAAGGCACACACGTACAGTTCGTTCCGTTTATCCACCCCGAAGGAGGCAATATTCAGCCCACTGTTCAATAATAACGTGTTCACAGGTGGATTAATTCCGTCGTAACTCAACGTCCAAATTCTCCCGGAGATATAATCCCCATACACATATTTTCCATAGAGCTCAGGGACTCCCGTTCCCCGGTAAACATACCCTCCGGTAACCGAATCACCTCCGTTACTATCATGGCCATATTCCCATATGGGAGGAGTAAGGCCAGAAGTGTCGCAGCCAGAAGGAGGATCATAACAGTGATTCCCCTCCATGATTCGCCAACCATAATTCTTCCCCTTTTCTATAAGATCAATCTCTTCCCATAAATTCTGGCCCACATCTCCAGCCCATAACCATTTTGTAACGGGATCGAAACTAAATCTCCAGGGATTTCGTAGTCCATAAGCATAGATCTCTTCTTTATAACCTGCAGTGTTCCCAACAAAAGGATTATCGGGAGGAATGGCATAGTTATTCCCACCCGAAGTCTTATTTACATCGATCCGTAGGAGTTTACCTAGTAAAACCGATCTATTTTGGGCGTTATTTTGAGGATCCCCGGCAGAGCCGCCGTCTCCCAGACCGATATACAAATAACCATCCGGTCCAAAAGCAAGCTGGCCTCCATTATGATTAGGATAGGGTTGAAGAACTTGAAGCAAAACAACCTCGCTATTTTTATCGGCAGAATCTGGATCTGTAGAACTCACCGTGTATCGTGCAATTACAGAACGAAGTGGATTCGGTGCGGTATAATTCACATAAAAGTAGCCATTGTTTTTGTAATCGGGATGAAAGGCCAACCCCAGTAATCCCAACTCACCTCCACTGATGACCCGGTCGCTGATGTCTAAAAAAACTTTTGCCGAGGTAACCGAGGGGGAGTTATTAAAAACGTAGATAACACCAGATTGGGTCACAACAAATATTCGGTCGGTTCCATCCCCCGGGTGTTGTAAATCCAGGGGATTGTTAAAGGAAAGGTTGGGGAAGGCCGGTTGTAGTAAAACCTGTGCTTCAGAATTGGGTACAATGACGAGGAAAAGAAAGGAGAAGATGAAAAAATTTAAGTATTTCATGGTTTCTTCTGAGTAACCGGTCATAAACCTTTGCAATAAATTTCTAGACGATCCGGTAGGATGGGCTTCAAATCCGCTCCTACGTTTCACAAAAAGGACGGTAGAAATCCCAAAGTTATTTATGACCGTCGGCTTAGAGCCACTTCCTTTCCAAGAACTTTTGGGGTTGTATGAGATCCTTCCAAAGTGATTCTCTTCATCAAGTCCCTCACCTTAGGTCCCACTCCTATACCAGGAGAAAGGGAAACAAGCCCATCTCCAGGCCAACTTCCCGGGTGGCCTCTCTCCTGAAGCTTCGGGAGAGAGGGTTAGGGGCATACATACCAGCATGGAGCTTACCTGGGAGTGTAACCGTCTCGGTTGTAACCTCCTGGTAGGCGAAACACCTGTGCTCCCAGGTAAGAAGGTCAAGCTTTTTTACCTTATCCCGGTGCATATGGGGGTTGAGGGAAGAGAATTACAGAGAACTGACTTTACAAGGTAGTAGTACTTTGTAAAATTAGTTTTGTGGAATGCTCTTCCCTTAACCCTATCCCTTCTCCCACGCTGCGGGAGAGGGGAGCCGGTGGATCTCCAGGTCAGCTTCCCAGCTAATCCCTCTGCCGAAGCTTCGGCAGAGGGGTGCAGGGGTGAGGGCAAAAGGGTTATTTAAATTTAACTTTACAAAGTACTACTTTAACTTGTTTCTTTACCATCTGTTATGTCCTGCGGAATTTCTTTTCCAGCTCATACACGCTCATTTTAAACGTTGTAGGACGACCATGGGGGCAGGTATAGGGAAGCTCTACCTGGTCCATCTGGTGGAGCAGAGCAGTTATTTGATCCAGGGCTAGAGAATCGTTGGCCCGGACTGCCGCATGGCAGGCCATCACTGTAAGGATCTGATCCATTTTTTTCTCAGGATCCGGAGCTCTTTCTGGGTCCGCTAACTGATCTACCACATCTGCTAAAAGCCGTGGATAATTAGCTTTCATAAGCAGTGCAGGGACCGCCTTTAATATATACGTACTTCCTCCAAAGGGTTCCAGTTCCAGACCGTATTTACTTAAAAATTCCAGATGTTCCGACAGAAGATGACTCTCCCGATAGGAAAATTCCAGAGTGACCGGAAAAAGCAAGGGTTGAATATCCATCTTAGAGGCTTTTAGCTTTTTTTTGAATTCTTCGTAAAGAACCCGTTCGTGGGCTGCGTGTTGATCTATCAAAATCAACTCATCTGAAGTCTGGGCCAGGATGTACGTTTCATGAAACTGCCCGATGGGGCGGAGGGTAGAAAAAACCTGGTGGGGAGGTTCCGAGTCGTGGGATTGGGTAAGTGTAGGACAGGTTTCCATATCCCCACCTTGCCACTCCTCACTTTTATCTTTTCTTCCTGGAACCAAGGACCGGTCTTCGGAACTCAAAATAGCAGGCCAGGAAGTATTTGAGACTGCCTGTCGAATTGAATCTTTGGAGTCGAGTTGATGGGAGGAGGGAAATTCTCCATGGAAAGACGGTAAGATAGAGATTTTTAAAGAGTTTCGGAGGGTATTACGAATGGCATCCACGATAAAATCATGGACTCCCTTCTGGTCTAAGAATCGAACTTCCACCTTAGCAGGATGCACATTGACGTCCACCCATTCTGGAGGGATCTGAAGAAATAAAATTGCCACAGGATAGCGCCCTTTGGGCATTAAAGTTTCGTAAGCTTCCTGGATGGCGTGGGAAAGAACTCGATCTCGAATCGGTCTTCGGTTTACAAAAATTTTCTGATAGTTTTTATTAGCCCGATGAAAGGAGGGAAGGCCCAGGAATCCGGTCAAAACCAGTTGATAAGCTTCTTGATGAACCTCTACCAGTTCCCTGGCAAAGGATCTTCCAAAGATGCTGGCAATCCGTTCCAAAGGTTGAACCCCTCCGGCAGCCTGGATGGTTTCCCGAGCATTATGAATCAGGGTAAAGCTTATCCCTGGATGAGCCAGGGCTTCATCAATCACAACGTCGCTGATATGGCTCAGCTCTGTCATGGTACTCTTTAAGAACTTTAAACGGGCCGGGGTGTTATAGAAAAGATCTCGAACTTCCACCGAAGTCCCCGGGTTGGCTGCAACTTCTTCGACCTTAAGGATCTTACCTCCCTGGACTTCCACCCGAACTCCGGTAAGCATCTCTTTCATTTTCGAAGTCAGGCTGACCTTTGAAACGGAGGCAATACTCGGTAAGGCTTCTCCTCTAAATCCGAAGGTTTGAATACGAAAAAGATCTTCTAAAGAAGCAACTTTACTGGTAGCGTGGCGCTCAAAGGCTAATATTGCTTCTTCTGGATTCATACCGTGACCGGTATCGGTTACACGAATATAACCCTGACCGCTACCTCGAACTTCGATGACTACACGGGAAGTTTGAGCATCCAGGGCATTTTCTACCAATTCTTTGACCACCGATGCCGGACGCTCGATCACCTCTCCTGCAGCAATTTGATTAGCAACTTTTTCCGGAAGTACTTTAATTCGGGAAGACATAAAATGAGTCAAAGGTCAGAAGCCAGAATTATTCTTAGCTTTTTACTTCCGGCTCCTGACTTCCGACCTCTAAACAAAGTACTCCCAAGTCAGATAACTCTGGAGAATTTCTCGATCTTCCTCACTCATTTCTATAAACTCCACACCGGTCATAAAAACCTTGCCCTTAGCCCGCACATTGGTTATTCTCGCCTTACATTTAATCCTGGCTTCCCCCAGCAGCATATCCAAATCCAATATACTATTGGGCTCGAATTTTTCTCTGAGTTCCAATAGAGCCCCCCCTTTCCCCAAGTCCAGAGTCCGAATTACATTCCCGTCACTGTCTATGGTCCTATCATCGGCATAGTGCCGGTAAGTACCTAAATGAATGGAACTAAGCCTGGTATATCTACGCTGCTCTTGCATAAGACCCTCCTCGTATTAGGTTTTAATCTCTTAAAACCCTTACCCGTTTGAGTATTTTGCCATACCGATTCAAAGCCCTTCGATACAACATTAAAGCATAGATATTCCTCGATCTGGCAAGGTTTTTAAGTTTCATACATGCCTTCCTGGCCTGTACAATTTCTTTTTTTTCCTTCGGTGATAAAAACCATCGTTCTTCAGGGGATAATAGCCCGAATTCTTCCATACCGATCACCTCCATGTCAATTGGGAGAGGTGATATTCTCTTATAAGATTTCCAGGATAAATAAAAGTTACTTGACTAACTATACAAAATTCCCTATTCTAAGTCAAGCACTTTAGTTGATTTAGTCTCTGTAGCCCTTTAGAGAAATTACCTCAAATGTTCCGAACAGAAGCAAAAATGCACAGCTGAGCTTTCTACTGTAGGTTTTTGGATAAGTTCAAGGAACGGCGGGTTGAGATCGTTATTCCTGAATCATCGATTCGCCTTTTAATTCATGAAAATAAGAGTTATTTCTCCAACAGGTTCTTAAAGGTATATAAAAGAAACACTCTCCCCACCCATTGAGGGTTATTGAGTTAAGTTAAAAGCTAAGAAATAAATTTTAGCCGTGCTAAACCGATTGCTGCGTTGGACTTTAGCCTTTAGCTTGATATCATAGCCCTTGAGGGGGTGAGGATGGGTATGTTTAGATAGAAAGTTGATCGACCCACAAAAAAGACAAAAAATTAAAAAGGTTGTAATTTATTACCTTTTGCCTTTTACCCTTTACCTTTTACCTTTTGCAGCCGCCGGAGAAGGAAGGTGGGAGAAAAAGGCTCCCCTTCCGACCCCTCGAACAGAAGTAGCGGCAGCGGCTATAAATGGAAAAATTTATGTAATCGGAGGACTTGGTTCCAGAGGTACTACGGGAGTTGTAGAAGTTTATGATCCGGCTACAGATAAATGGCAGCGGAAAGCCCCCTTGCCGGTACCCTTGCACCATGTAGGAATCGGAGTAGTTCAGGGAAAGCTTTATGTAATCGGCGGATTTAAAGAAGATTGGAAACCTGTTAATACCAACTGGATGTATGACCCAAGCCTGGATAAATGGGAAGCCAAAGCTCCCATGCCCACGGCCCGTGGAGCCTTAAGTGTAGGGGTAATAGCCGATAAACTCCATGCCGTAGGGGGGGTTGGAAGTGAGGGAGATTTAGCCACCCATGAAGTCTATGATCCTTCAAAAGATGCCTGGGAATCCAGGAAGCCCATGCCCACGGCCCGGGATCACCTGGCGGTGGGCGTCGTTAAAAATAAATTGTATGCCATCGGAGGTAGAGTCTCAGGCTATGCCCATAATATCTCTACCAACGAGGAATACGATCTTGCCACAGACACCTGGTCTACTAAAGCTCCTCTCCCCACGGCCCGAAGTGGAATTGCCGGGGCTGTTTTAAATGACAAAATTTATGTGTTTGGTGGAGAAGCCCCTTCCGGAACCTTCAACCAGAATGAAGCGTATGATCCTCTGAAAGACCAATGGACATCGTTAGCTCCCATGCCGACCCCGCGGCATGGTTTGGGTGCAGTTGCCATTAATGGGCAAATCTATGTTCTCGGAGGCGGAACCCGACCCGGTGCTCATGTCAGTGATCTGAATGAAGTTTTCAGGCCAGAATAAATAGAGCTGCCGGCTAAAGAAACCCTCATTTCCTTTGAGGAACCGGACACAATCTCTGAGAAGGTCATTAAGTTTGTTTATTATTTACTTTTTCGAGATGAAACTTTCTTGACAAGTGGAAAAGTTTGTATAAAATTTGCCTTTAAGGGTAAAAAAATCGAGTAGAGGGGGAATAGGACTTATTCATGGCCAAGAACAACTCAAAGGGCAAAACCAAAATAACCAAATTATCCGTGAAATCTCCTGGGGATAACCGCCATGAGATCCAGGGCGTCTTCTTCCTGGCACTGGCTATATTTTTACTTATCAGCCTCGTCTCCTATCATTCCATGGATTCTTCCGGCAACACGGGTAGTTCTGGAGATATTCAGAATTTCGGGGGCTCTATCGGAGCCCAACTCTCCGATTGGCTTTTCCAGTTTTTTGGCTACGGGGCTTTTCTGATCCCACTGATGCTGGTTTACCGGGGGATTCTTAAATTTAAGCCGACTCCTGAGAATACGGGTACCTCTAACCTGCTGGGATCTCTTCTGTTACTTATTTGTTTTTGTTCTTTTCTGTCACTTCTCAATTTAGACCACCCTGATTCCAACAGGGGATTTCTCATGGGAGGAGTTTTCGGCCAGCTGGCTTCTCAAATTTTTATACCATTTTTTAGTACCCTGGGCACGCTCATCTTGGTCCTGACAGGCTTATCGGTGGCCATTGTTCTGGTATTTCCGGCTTCCTTACTGGATGCTTTGATAAAATCAGGCACACGACTTATGGGGTACTCAGTAACATCGGTGGAACCCCCTCCACCGCAGGAACAGGAAATTAATATCCTGGATTTGAAATCATCTGAAATAAAGCCTAAGAAAAAAGAACCGAAAAAGACGTCCCTGGTTAAAAGAGGAATTCAAAAACTATCCGAGTCCCTATCGGGAAAAAGCAAGGAAGTGGAGCCTGACTACGTACGTTCGAATCATGGTTATCAGTATCCTCCACTCAGTATTTTGGAATCACAACCCCAGTCCCTTCAACCAGAGTTGAGACGGGATCTGGTTCATAACTCGCGGGTATTGGAAGAAAAACTCTGGAATTTTGGTGTGGAGGGTCAGGTTACCCGGGTCAGCCCTGGACCGGTTATTACCCGTTACGAATTTCAACCGGCCTCAGGGGTAAAAATTAACAAGATTGTTAATCTGGCAGACGATCTGGCTCTGGCCTTGAAAGCCATGTCTGTACGTATCGTTGCTCCCATTCCGGGAAAAGATGTGGTTGGAATAGAGGTTCCCAACGCGAAACGAGAGATAGTATATTTGAAAGATATTCTGACCTCCAAAGAGTTTCGGGAAAGCAAATCCAAATTGACCCTGGCTTTAGGGAAGGATACGGCAGGGGTTCCTTATGTAGCCGATCTTGCCAAGATGCCGCATCTCCTCATAGCCGGAGCAACGGGATCCGGAAAAAGTGTCTGTTTAAACGCCATCATCTGTAGTCTGCTTTTTAATGCCTCACCCCAGGAGATCCGATTTATTCTGATAGATCCTAAAATGCTTGAATTGGGCGTTTATGATGATATCCCTCATCTGCTTACTCCTGTGGTGACGAATCCTAAAAAAGCGGCCAGTGCCCTAAACTGGGCTACTTTAGAGATGGAACGTCGTTACCGGGTATTGGCCAAAAAAGGAGTCCGAAATATTGACCAATATAACCAGGCCATAGATGAGGCAGAGGCTAAAGGCCGACCTCCTTTACTCTTCGGACGAGATAAGGAAAGAGGGGAAGAAAGACTTCCCTATCTGGTCATTGTGATCGATGAACTTGCCGATTTGATGATTACTTCAGCGGCTGAAGTCGAAGGACCTATTACCCGACTTGCCCAAATGGCTCGGGCGGTCGGAATTCATCTGATCCTGGCAACCCAGAGACCTTCGGTAGATGTTATTACCGGAGTTATTAAAGCAAACTTCCCAGCCCGGATCTCTTTCCGGGTTTCCTCCAAGGTAGATTCCCGAACAATCCTGGATACCAACGGAGCCGAGAAACTCTTGGGGGATGGAGATATGCTATTTTTGCTCCCCGGTACCTCCCGGATTAAGCGAATCCATGGATCCTACGTGTCGGAGAAGGAAATTAAAAAATTAACTACTTTCCTCAAAACCCAAGGAACCCCCCGGTACGATAATTCTATACTTACCCAAAAGCCCCAAGGTGAGACCGAAGAAATCACCGATGATATCTATGAAAAAGCGGTCAGATTAGTGGTCACCAGTGGAATTGCCTCTATCTCTATGCTTCAGCGGAAGCTTAAAGTCGGCCACAGTCGTGCTTCTCGACTGATAGATATGATGGAAGCCGATGGGATTGTGGGGCCCTTCGAAGGAAGTAAACCCCGTGCTATTTTGATGACTCCGGAACAGCTAATAGCCCGATTTGGGGAAGATAAGAGTGGTCATAGTACCGAGTACTGAGTACGAAGTGATTGAGATAATGGATTCTGATCACTCCATATTCAGTACCCGATACTCAGTACTTATTGAGTAAATCCCCTTTAACCCTTAAAGCGATCTTTGGCGAAGACGGCCTTTTGGCCAGATCTCTGCCCTATTATGAATACCGCCCCGGGCAAATCGAAATGAGCGAAGTGATTGCAGAAGGTCTCCGGCAAGGTCGTCACGTCATTGTAGAGGCCGGAACCGGAGTTGGTAAAACACTGGCCTATCTGATCCCGGCTATCCTCAGTGGAAAGAAGGTGGTAATCTCCACCGGAACCAAGAACCTCCAGGAGCAGCTTTATTTAAAGGATATTCCTTTTTTAGAAAAGCACCTTCCCGTTAAATTCAAAGCGACCTACATGAAGGGACGGAATAACTACCTCTGTCTCCGGCGGTTTAATCAATTTCGACAACAAGGGTTACTGTTCCAAGAAGATATGAAGCAATTCCAGGAAATCGTCCGCTGGGCTTATCGTACCCAAACCGGAGACCGGGCTGAATTAGCCGACCTTCCGGATAACTCTCCCCTCTGGCGAGAAATCGCTTCGACCACGGAAACCTGCCTGGGTTCCAAGTGCGAGTATTTTGCCACCAAGTCCTTTACTGCTCGAGTCAAACGAGCAGCCGGGATGGCGGACATTATCATTGTAAATCACCATCTGTTCTTTGCAGACCTGGTCCTTAAATCAAGCGGACGGGGAGAAGCTATTCCCCCTTATGATGTGGTGATCTTCGACGAAGCCCACCAGCTAGAGGATATCGCCACCAGCTATTTTAGCGTACAATTCAGCAATTATGGCGTCGAAGAGTTGATCAAGGATGTAGCCAGAGAACTTAGTCTGGCCGAAGTGGAGGAACCTGAAATCAGCAAAACCTTAGATGCTTTACAGAAAAGGTCTGAACAGTTTTTTACCCCCTTTGTGCCGGTTCACATTCTATCCCAAAGACCTGTTTTCTCCGAGACTTCAGGCTTTTCCCTGCGTATCGATCATAAATATCGATTAAGCCCTCGGAATTTGCCGGAGCCTTCCCGAAAGATTCTGCCGGATCTTCTCAACACCCTGACACTTCTCGAATCTCTCTTAAAAGGGTTAAAAAAACCAACGGAAGGCCTCCGGAATCAGGCAGATCGAACGGCTACCCTGAAAAGTAATCTGGCCTTCATCATGGGGTTAAACGAGCCCGGCTATGTGTACTGGTGTGATATTCGAGGTAGATGGATCGGCCTGGGGGCTTCTCCCATCGATATCTCCACCGATATGCGCCAGAATGTTTTTAGCAATATCGAAACGGTCATCCTTACCTCGGCTACCCTCTCCACGGGTGGAAGTTTTCAATTCTTGAAGGATCGTTTGGGTCTGGAAGATGCCCTTGAACGTATCGTTCCCTCCCCTTTTGACTATGAAAAGCAGGCTATTTTTTATATTCCTCCTCATATGCCGGACCCTCGGGAACCTCGATTTATCGATACGGCTGCCCGAGAGATTGCCAACATTGTTAACAAAACCCGGGGCCGGGCCTTCATCTTATTTACCAGTTATAAAAATTTGGAAGAGGTTTACGCCCGACTTAAACCGGTCTTAAAGTTCCCTCTGCTTAAGCAAGGAGAAGCCAGCAAATCGGCCCTCCTTGAACGTTTTAAAACCAGCGGTCAGGCGGTACTTTTCGCAACCAGTAGTTTCTGGCAAGGAATCGATGTCCAGGGAGAAGCGTTGAGTTGTGTAATCATTGATAAACTCCCCTTCGCAGCTCCCTCAGAACCTCTGGTCGAAGCCCGTATCGATCAACTCAAAGAACAGGGGCGAGATCCCTTCTATGAATACCAGATTCCTTCGGCCATTATCACCCTCAAACAAGGCCTCGGTCGCCTTATTCGGAGTAAAAAAGATACGGGAGTCCTGTCGATCCTGGATACCCGAATTCTGACAAAGTCTTACGGTAGAATATTCCTGCAAAGCCTGCCTAAATGCCAAATCACAAGAACTCTGGAGAACATTCGTTTATAAAAATAAATGGGGTTTACAGGGAGAACAGCATCATCGGTTACTCCATTTTTGATGTGCCACTACATCCGACCCACGTGTGGGGACTCACTGTACGCTTCGATCTTCTAGATCATGAGACCTTTTTCCACTTTTCACAACACAGCCATCCGGCCTGGTCCAAATCAGGTAAATGGTTAGCCTTCGTCCGCAACGGAGATATCTGGATAGCCCCCGAGGCAATAAGCTGGATGAGAAGGTCTGGGGAAGAAAAGGACTCTGGGAGTGGGATGTGCAACGACTTGCTCCGGTCGCTTCCTACAATACTCTCACTTACCGGGCCAGTCGAGAAAATTATGGGGTCCCACCTTTCCTGGTCGCCTGATGAGAAATTCCTTGCCTATGGGATTCGTAGGCTGGGAGGTTCTGGATTTGAAGAAGTACATCTCTTGAAACTTAACTCGGAAGACGACAAACCCGAAGATTATCTGCTGATCGAAAATGGTGAGGATCCTCGCTTCTCCCCAGATGGAAATTTTGTTGCCTATCATCATGCTGGAAACATTTTCATTGCCTTCATCGATGGTAAATTTAAAGCTCAACTTATTAAAAACGCCGAACAACCGGCCTGGTAAAGAAATCCCAGATCAAAAGCTTCCTTCATTTTTGAGGTTCTAGAGTTCTCAGTTATAACTCCTCCTCTATATCCGAAATTCCTTTATCTACAGCATCCACGATTTGCTCTATCTGTTCCCTTTGGATGATCAGAGGAGGTGAGAAAGAAATAACATCTCCGGGTAAGGGTCGTAAGATTACCCCATGATCCATGATTTTTTGAGCGGTTCTTAAGGCGATAAATTGATCGAATGGAAAGGGTTCTCGCGTTGTTTTATCCTTGACCAACTCGACCCGGGCGAGGAGTCCAAGTCCGTTAACATCTCCCACAATTCTGTGTTTTTCCAGGGATTTGAGTCCTTCCAGTAAGTAAGCTCCCATCTTTCGGGAATTTTCTACTAGATTCTCCTTCTCCAAAACGGCCAGATTGGCAACTCCGGCAGCACAAGCAACGGGATGACCACTGTAGGTAAAGCCATGTTTGAAATCCTTTCCTTCCTTCAATTCCCCTAAGAAGGCATTATAAATTTCATCAGAAACCAGGGTAGCTCCCAGGGGAATGTAACCGCTGTTAATACCCTTGGCAACCACCAGAATGTCTGGTTGAATGGGACCATGGCGAACGGCAAACATTTCTCCGGTTCGTCCGAATCCGGTAATGACCTCATCGGCAATGAAGAGGATTTCATTTTTACGGCAGATTTCTTGAACCTTGGGCAAATACTCCTTGGGCGGAATGATCACCCCACCGGCTCCCATAACAGGTTCGGCAATAAAGGCAGCTACGGTATCCTTTCCTTCAAAATCGATCATCTGCTGCAACGTATCTGCACAGGCAACCCCACAGCCGGGATAGGTCATTTTTAACTCACAACGGTAACAGTAAGGCGGTGAGATATGGCGAAAACCGGGAACTAAAGGTTCAAACATCTTCCGATAGGCGGTTACGCCATTGGCGCTGAGTCCTCCCAGAGAAACCCCATGGTAGGCTTTGCGACGGGCGATGATCTTGTATTTTCCGGCCTTCCCTTGAAGTCTCCAGTACTGACGTGCTATTTTAAGGGCAGTTTCGACAGCCTCGGAACCCCCATTGGTAAAAAAAACCTTTCCCATTCCCTCAGGTCGTGTCATCTCAATAAGCTTCATGGCAAGGGCCGTAGATGGTTGGTTACCGAACCCACCAAAGTGGGAGAAATATTCCAGCTTCTGAAGCTGCTGGATGATGGCCTGGATGACCTCCTCCCTTCGATGGCCGATATTGACATTCCAAAGACCTCCCTGACCATCGATATAAGTTTTTCCTTTGTCATCCTTGACATAAACCCCTTCTCCCTCCACAATAACAACGGGACCTCGAGTATCCAGATCCTTCATCTGAGTGAAAGGATACCACTTATAGTTAACTTCATGGGCATATCGATCGTTTCGCATATAGAAAACGGATGGGATTAAACAAGATCAACAGAATAAAAAATTAAGGTCTTGTAAATCTTATAAATCCCATCGATTTTTATAAAAGATTTTTAATAAAGAGATAACCTCCTGAGTAGGGATTTATTATGAAAATAAAAGAAAAAGCATAAACCAGATTAGCAGGATTTATGAAATTGACAAGGCAAAAGAACATAAAAATCCCGTAAATCCTTGCAGGTCTGATTTATGATTATCTTTCTAAATGGATGTAATTCACTCAACAGAGATTCCACCGCTTATCAGCGTACTTCCCTTTATCCTTCTTCTATTGGCCATTGCCTTTTTACCCTTAATAAAAGGATATTGGTGGGAGAGTCATAAAAATAAGGCCCAGGCTATTGGAATTTTTAGTTTGCCTATCCTCCTTTACCTTCTCTTTAAAGATCCCTTTCAACTGGTCCATGCCTTCGAAGAATATATCGCTTTTATTCTCCTGCTGGGATCTCTATACACCATATCCGGTGGAATTGCACTGGTCGGTGAAGTTATACCGACCCCCGCCGCGACGACCCTGCTTTTGGGATTGGGGATGGTCCTGGCCAATTTCATTGGAACCACAGGAGCTTCCATGCTGTTGATACGCCCGTTGTTAAAAATAATGGCCACCCGAAAGACCGTTCACCATACAGTTATTTTTTTTATATTTTTAGTAAGCAATATCGGAGGTTGTTTAACCCCTTTGGGGGACCCACCCCTATTTTTAGGATACCTCAATGGAGTTCCTTTTACCTGGACTTTTAAACTCTGGAAACCCTGGTTATTATTGGGAAGCGGACTTCTGATTCTACATTTTGTACTGGATTATCTGATCTGGAAAAAAGAAAATCCTTTCAACATATCCCGGATCATGGAGGGCAATTGGAAATCCCCTGGGGTCAAACTTCACCTGGAAGGGAAAATTAACTTTGTATTTTTATTCGGAGTAGTCCTGAGTGTTGCTTTTTTAGGCAGCCCTTATCGAGAGATTTTTATGATCGGGATGGGAGTTTTATCCATACTGGTTACTCCAGATGAACTCCGTGCCCGAAATAGTTTTACCTATGATCCCATTTATGAAGTAGCCATTCTCTTCCTGGGGATTTTTATCACCATGCAACCGGCACTTCTGATCCTGAGGTCCAAGGGTCAGACCTTTGGGATTACAGAACCCTGGCAGTTTTTCTGGATAAGTGGAACCCTTTCCTCTTTTCTCGATAATGCGCCAACGTACCTGACCTTTTTTAATCTGGCCAAGAGTTTGGGAACCTCTGGCTCTATCCCAGGTATACCCGAGGAGAAGATTTTAGAAGCTATTTCCTTAGGTTCTGTCTTTATGGGGGCTAATACTTACATCGGCAATGGACCTAACTTTATGGTTAAATCGGTTGCTGAAGCCGCCGGCATTAAAATGCCGACGTTTTTTGGTTACATGCTCTGGTCCATCGGGATTCTCATCCCGAGTTTTTTGATTATCAGTTACTTGTTTTTTGATTAGTTGTCCGCTGTCCCTGACAAGGTTATTATTATACTTATTGTCGTTTATTTGGAATTGCTCCCATCACCTTTCCCGATCAGAAAACTAGTGAATGGTGAACAACGGGCAACGGCTAAATTTATCGATCATATATTCCCAATTCTACAAGGTGTCCATCCGGGTCCCAGCAGAACAGTTGTCGAAGACCCAGTTTTGCATTTCGGCCTTCTCGAAAGGGAACCCCCTCACTTTCCAGGACTTTCTTAGTTTCCTCGTAATTTTCAATTATAAAAGCGATATGATGGTCATCCCGCATATAAGGTTCAGGTTCTTGCTGGGAACTTTCAACAGTGGTTTTAGCTGTGTGGATGGAATTAGAGCCGGGTTTTGGCAAGATAAGATGAAGTTGATAGGGTCCAAAACCGTACCAGGCCCCAGGAAAGTCGAAATCAGGTCTGGCAATTTCCTTAAGTCCTAGGATTCTTCCGTAAAAATCTTTGGACTTTTCTAAGTTTGTAATGGTAATGGATACATGGCTAAAATCTACGATTTTAATCATAGGGGGTGCTCCTTTAATATAACCGTGAACTATACGGTGAACAACACACCGAACAAGCTAAAAGGGTTCAGGGTTCCTTGTCAAGGGTTAATTGTTCTTTGTTTAAACAAAGCGTGCTACCATTCGATAGATCAACCAGACCATTAAGAACAGGATAAAAAACACCAGGGTCCAGAAAAGGAGAGGAAGCAGAACAGAGTGAAGCCCCAGCGTTCGACCTACCGTTTGTAGAAAATCATTTATCAGGGAGGGATGGGTCAGGAAGAGAACCGCTACCGCACCCCATAACCCGTATTTGAGAACTTTCTGCAGGTAGAAGTTTAGCGTGCTTTGGGGAAGAGATTTTAGAGCCACCAGGCCGATTTTCCCCTGTCGGGCTAGGTGGAGTCCTTGGTTTCCATACCTGGTTAAATATGGAATAATTTCATCTCCATTCTGTCGGGCCAGTTGAATAGCCTCATCTCCATAATGCTCGACGGCTTTCACCGCATCCTCACCGTACTTAGCCACGTAGGTAAGGAAATCATCCCCGTAACGGCTCGTATAGGGCACGATATTGTCTCCATAAAGTTCGCTCAGTTGAACTACCTTTTTTCCGTAGGTCTTGACAGCTTGAAATCCCGTATCTCCGTACTTAGCTACCAGGGGAATAGTGGCATCCCCATGCTGAGCAGCCAACTTCATCAGGTCATCCCCGTATCGGTTTACTACTTTAACTGCCTCATCTCCATATTTCGCACTGTACCTGACCATATCTTCTCCATAGCCCTTTGAAAGGGCTAACACCTCTTCTCCCGTTGCACTCTTAAGAGCCTGAAGGCCTTCATCCCCATATTTAGCTACGAAAGGCACGGCTTCTTCTCCATACTTAGCTATAAGAGCGGCCTCCTCTGAAGAAAGTTTTACAAGCCCTTTAACCCCTTTGGAAGTTTTGGTAAATCTAAGTCCCTTTCCCACCAGGGCAACCCGAGCCCCTTCGGAGAAAAGGGCTCCTACCGGAAGAATTCCTACGAGATCTAAAGCTACTGCCAGCCGGTCCCAATTGGTAACAGGCTCTCCTCGCGTCTTCTTGCGTTCATACTGCTTGGCTCCACCTGTAAAGAAGTTTCCAATGGCATTACTTCCGGTTGCTATATATTGTCGAGCAACCTGACCATCCTCTAAGATCTCAAATCTATCCAGATAGTTATTCCCCAGTTCATCAATGTTATCAAGAGCTTCTTCAGCCTTATTATCCGGTAAGTAATAATACAGAATAGGAATGACCTGATGATAACCGTATCGTCTCAAGACCTGTTGGAATTTCTCCTGGGTACCGAAACGTTGAAAGATGGCCTGGGCTTTTTCTCCATACCTGTTGAGAGCTGCAATGGTGTCCTCTCCAAAACGAGCTACCAGATCAAGGAACTGATCATCATAATATTTTTTAACAAATTCCAAACCATACCGGCGAACAACGGGAAGGACAATATCCCCCTTTTCCTTGGCAAATTGAAGTAAATCCGGACCATATGTTTGAAATAAAAAGTAATTTTCCGGATCTTCTATCACATAAGATATCCCTTCCTTCCCAAACTTCTTATAAAAATCAGCAAGGGCAGAAGGATGAAGGAGAGTGGTCAGGTTATCAAATCGCTCACCAAAGGTCGTATAGAGGGTATAAAGGGCTTCTTTATCCAGGAAAGCCATGGACCTGGATAGACGATCTCCATACTTTTCTAAGAGAAACAAGCCATCAACAGAGTAGTCTTTTAAAAACTCCAAGCCCGGTTTTCCATACTTTCTTGAAATTTTTTCTGCATTACTTCCAAAAGTTTTGAAAACCTGGGGATATTCTTGATGAAGATAAGGGGGTTGCGCCTGGATGGGAAAAATATAAAATGTACTGAGGGTTCCCAGCATAAAGGAGATAAGGAGAAATAGGGTTAAAACTTTCATGATCATACTTTTAGCTTACAACCAGTTTGTTTGTCTGTCAAAGGGTACGAAATGAATTTACTTAAATACTCTAAGGCTTGACTTTTTAATGCAAACACTATAAACGTTTCTTAGGAAAGTGGAAGGGTATAAAAAGAGGCCTCATCCCATTGACAAAACATGGCCTAATAAAGGCTGAGATGGTAATTCCGTTCCACCCTGGGTAAGCGCCGGGTGAAGGAGGACAGTCACTGTGAGGTTTCTATTTTATTTAGAAAGAAATAAGTGATTTATTAAAATGGTTACTATTTTATGAGGTAGAATAGGAAAGTGTACTGGAGTGCCATGGATAGATAAAAGCCGGAGATTATGGCCTGATTTATGCAACACTGCAATAGATCGTTGGAAAGGGTTATTTTAAAAATACGGAGTTCAGACCTCCGGGATTGTCCTGTTGGGGGATCTCAGGCCTTATCAGAAGTTCTAAGAAAGTGAGAGAGATGTGTACCCTGATCATCCTTTATAAATTAATGGAAGATTATCCGATCCTAGTTGCAGCCAACCGGGATGAAAATTATACTCGAAGATCGGTACCGCCCGGTATCCTGAGCCGGGCGCCTCTCATTTGGGGTGGAAGGGATAGAGAAGCGGGGGGAACCTGGTTAGGTTTCAATGAGAAGGGTCTTTTGGTTGGAATTACCAACCGTTCTAGCCAAATTCCTCCGGATCGCTCCAAACGATCACGGGGGCTTTTATGCCTGGATGCCCTATCGTTCTCGACCGCTTTGGAAGTTCAAAGATTCTTAAAGCAAGAAGGTCTGGATCGATATAACCCCTTCAATTTATTTTATGCAGATTCTTCAGAGGCTTACATTTCCCATTATGAAAACGGAATACGGACCGTTGCTCTGGAAGCAGGTATTTATATTTTGACTAACCAGGGGGATGTGAACGATTTTTCTCTGCAACGGACCCGAATCATATCAGATCATTTACAGGGGATATCTTATCAGGATATTTTTGAGGTTATCGATTCGTTAAAAAAACTTTGTAGGAAGCATTCTTCTCCTGGAGAGACCTGGTCAAAAGCCATCTGTGTCCACGGGAATGGCTATGGAACGGTTTCCTCGAGTATTATCGGTTTAGGAGATGGAAAAAATCCGAATTTATATTTCCATGCAGAGGGAAAACCCTGTATGGTTCCTTACCAGAACTATTCCTCCCTTTTATTGGAAATCGAGGGTTGAAAATCTACCGTTCTATCCTTAAAGGGTCAAATTTTTGATCTTGACATTTGCGTTTAGATTATGCTTATTTTGTAAACGGGAAAAAGACACGCATACGCCATAATTTATTGTTAAACCAGCCATAAGTCTCATGACATCTAATCAGAATAAACAGAATAAGAGAGTTGCCTGGGTATTTCCCGGTCAGGGCTCCCAATATATAGGCATGGGTAAGGAGTTAAAGGATTCTTACCGCGTAGCGCACGAGGTATTTGAGCAGGCCAATGAAGCCATTGGGTTTGATCTGGCTAAGGTATGTTTTGAGGGCCCTGAAGAAAAATTAAGGTTGACAGCTTATACACAACCTGCTATTTTAACGGTAAGTATTGCGGCATGGAGAGTCCTTCGAGATCAAATACCTCAAGTAAAACCTATAGCGGTAGCTGGACATAGTTTAGGAGAGTATACAGCGTTAGTCAGTGCAGGAGCGTTAGAGTTTCAAGACGCTGTCCGTCTTGTTCATAAAAGAGGCCAGTTCATGCAGGAAGCCGTTCCGGACGGAGTTGGTGCTATGGCCGCTATTTTGGGTATGGAACGGTTGAAACTTCAGGAGATTTGTGAACAAGTTGCCGCCAAAGGTCAAGTAGTAGCCCCGGCTAATTTGAATTCTCCGGAACAGATTGTTATTGCAGGTCATGCTGAGGCGGTAGCCGAGGTTACAGAGTTGGTCAAGCAAGCAGGGGCTAAAAAAGTTGTACCCTTACCTGTCAGTGCTCCTTTTCATTGCAGCCTTATGCAACCCGCAGCCAATCGACTTGCCATAGAATTAGACAAAATTACCTTTCGTGATTTAGAAATTCCTTTAGTAACCAACGTGGACGGGACATTTATCCGAACTGCCCGGGCGGTTAAACCAACCTTATTGAGGCAAGTGACCGCTCC
The DNA here is from genome assembly GCA_030550175.1 of bacterium. Lineage (GTDB taxonomy): Bacteria > Moduliflexota > Moduliflexia > Moduliflexales > JAUQPW01 > JAUQPW01. The sequence goes on along the minus strand of JAUQPW010000093.1, from coordinate 4,424 downwards.
TGTCCGTTGGGAAGATGATATTCATCAGATTTTAAAGATGGGGCGGTCACAGGAAATGCCCTCTTCGCCGGGTTCAGGAGAGGATTTGAACCGGTTTGAGGACTCTACGCCGCTTATTTTTGTTGAAATAGGGCCTGGAAAGGTCTTATCTGGATTAATTCGTAGAATTGATAAAAATGCTATTACTTTAAATGTTGAAGATCTGAAAAGTTTGAAGAAAACGGTACAGGCTTTATCAGGCAATTAACAAAGAGCAATTCAACCCGGAGATAATTAGTCGGTATGAATTGTTCTTTGTTAATTGTTTCCTGTTGGAATCGATGTGGAGTTAGAGGGTAAAGTTAGCCTTGTAACAGGTGGGAGTCGTGGAATCGGACGGGAAATAGCTCTTGTGTTAGCAGAAGCCGGGTCAGAGGTCATTGTTATTTACCGGAATCAGGCAGAGAAAGCTTCCGAGGTGGTGAAACTTATTGAAAAAATGGGAAGAAAAGCTCAGGCTGCTCAAACAGATGTCAGTCGGTCGGAAGAAATTTATGCTTTAGTAGAGCGGGTTACCGACGAGAAGGGGCGTATTGACATTTTGGTTAATAATGCCGGTATGAGTCGAGATATGCTTCTGCCCAGGATGAAAGAAGAGGATTGGAATCAGGTTCTAAATGTTAACCTGACGGGAGTTTTTAATTGTACCAAAGCTGTTTCTAAAGTTATGTTAAAGCAAAGGAGTGGGCGAATCGTTAATATGACTTCTATCGTCGGTGTGATAGGTAATCCAGGTCAAGCGGCCTATGCTGCTGCCAAAGCAGGTATCATTGGGTTTACAAAAACCATCGCCAAGGAATTAGCTCCCCGGGGAATTACGGTGAATGCTGTAGCGCCTGGTTTTATAGAAACCGATATGACGTTGGAACTTTCAGATAAAACGAAAAGCTATTTCTTGTCCCAGATTCCTCTTCAACGCTTCGGAACTCCACGAGATGTGGCAGAGGTTGTCAGGTTTTTAGTTTCTGATAAAGCCAGTTATATAACAGGTCAAGTTATTCATGTAAACGGAGGAATGTATATGTAGTAAGGACGGGTCTATGACTCGCTCCTTCCTACAAAAGGAGGTTAATCTATGGCAGCCATTGAAGATCGTGTCAAAGAGATTATAGTTGAACAATTAGGGGTAGATGCCGAAGAGGTTACTCCAGAAGCCTCTTTTATTGAGGATTTGGGAGCGGATTCGTTGGATACGGTAGAGTTGGTTATGGCCTTTGAAGAGGAGTTCAATATCGAAATTCCAGACGAAGAGGCCGAGAAAATTTTGACCGTTAAAGATGCTGTGGAGTACATCAAAAGAAATACCTGAAGGATGAAGAGGAAGGAAGGAAAATAGGAGAGTGGAAGAACAGGGTTATAATCCTTTGTGCTCTTCCCTTCTTCCATTTTTCTGTCTTCCCGATTCACCTTTTGTCATTCGGTTTTCGTCTTTAAAAAAAGATCCATGTAACTCTTAGAAAGGAGAGGACCAACTCAAACTTTGCACCACAAACCTAAAGAGTTTTGCAGAGTTTGAGAACCCGAATTAAATCTTGAAGAGAAGAGTTGTAGTTACAGGATTAGGGGCTGTAACTCCTATTGGAAATAATGTTCAAGAATTTTGGAAGGGACTCTGCGAAGGGAAGTCTGGAATCGGCCCCATCACCCGTTTTGATACAACTGATTATCCGACTAAAATTGCCGGAGAGGTAAAAGGTTTTGATCCACTTGATTACATTGATAAAAAAGAAGTGAAGAAAATGGATATATTTATCCATTATGCCCTGGCGGCAAGTGAGATGGCCATTAAAGATTCCGGACTTAAATTGGATAAGCTAGACAAGGAGCGGGCAGGGGTTCTGATCGGATCTGGAATTGGGGGGCTTCCTTCCATGGAAGAACAACATCAAATACTTTTAGAAAAAGGTCATCGGCGGATCTCTCCCTTTTTTATCCCCATGCACATTATTAATCTGGCTGCAGGACATGTATCCATGCGCTTTGGATTCCAGGGTCCCAACTCAGCCGTGGTAACGGCTTGTGCAGCCGGAACCCATGCCATTGGAGATGCCTTTAAGCTCATCCAGCGAGGAGATGCCGATGTGATGATCGCAGGTGGTACCGAATCGGTTATTACGCCTTTGGCCATTGGTGGATTTAGCTCCATGAAAGCGCTTTCCCGGAGAAATGAGGAGCCTCAAAAAGCAAGTCGTCCTTTTGACCTGGACCGGGATGGATTTGTAGTAGGGGAAGGATGTGGGCTGCTGGTTTTGGAATCCCTAGAACACGCCATGAAGCGAGATGCGGATATTAAAGCAGAAATCATTGGATACGGCCTAACTTCCGATGCACATCACATTACTATGCCGGCTCCCAACGGAGAAGGAGCTGCTCGATGTATGAAAATGGCCTTGAGAGATGCTCAGATTGCGCCTGAAGAGGTAGACTACATTAATGCCCACGGAACCTCAACGCCACCCAATGATAAATTTGAAACGATGGCCATCAAGACCGTTTTTGGAGAACATGCTTACCGATTAGCTATCAGTTCAACTAAGTCCATGATCGGACACCTTCTTGGAGCCGCGGGCGGAGTTGAAGCCGTAGCGACAGCGCTCACCGTTCAAATGGATATTATTCATCCAACCATTAACTATGAAACACCGGATCCAGAATGTGATTTAGATTATGTACCCAATAAAGCCCGCTTTCAAGAAGTAAATATTGCGTTATCCAACTCTTTTGGATTTGGTGGAACCAACGCCTGTATTTTACTTAAAAAATTTCGGCAGTAATCCCGGATTGCAGGCTTCTCTATAGCCCCTCCCTGTATTATAAAAGGGAGGGAAGTATAGGGGTCTGCAATCTTCAAAATGCCCAATTACGAAGCACTTCAGGAGCAATTAGAATATCCCTTTAATAACCTCCAACTCCTCTTACAAGCTCTTACGCACAGTTCTTATGTCAATGAAGTAGATTATGTTGAAGCAGAAGATAATGAGAAGCTGGAATTTTTAGGGGATGCTCTGTTAGGATTTGTGATTAGTGATCTCCTCTATACCCGTTATCCTCATTTTCGTGAAGGAGACCTGGCTAAATTAAAATCTTACGTAGTGAGTGAACAGTTCCTTGCCGAACTCGCGAAGGAATTATCCCTGGGAGATTACTTACTCCTTGGAAAGGGGGAAAAATCCAGTGGTGGTCGAGAGAAAAATTCCCTCTTAGCTAATAGCTTTGAAGCTCTTATTGCCGCCGTCTACCTGGATGGAGGATTAGAAAAAGCCTGTGAATTTATCTATAATCGCTTCAGTGATAAAATTCAAAAACTCGTTAAAGAACATCAAATTCTGGATCATAAGTCCCTCCTCCAGGAATATACGCAAATGGTTTTTAATTGTGTTCCGGTCTATCATCTGATCAGTAAATCAGGACCTGATCATGATAAGACCTTCGAAGTACAACTTTCCATAAATGACCAGGTTTATAGCATCGGTCGAGGTAAGAGTAAAAAAGAAGCTGAACAAATGGCCGCTAAGCAAACCCTGATGAAGCTAAAAGTAGAAAGTAATGGCTTGAATATCTATCCTATTCTCGAAAAAGAAATTCCCCCTGAGAAAGAAACCCAAGAGTTTAAGGAGACCTGTCCTCAATAATGGGAGAACGGGAAAATAGGAAAACAGGTAAAGTAAAACCCATTTTCCTATTCTTCTTCTTCCGTTCAACCAATATCACCTGCCCGGTGCCAAGAGTCTCCTTAAAACCAGGATAACAGTCTTCGGTCGGAAGGTTGATCTGATAGGTATAGCTATCGGTCACGAAGTACTATTGACCTGGAGCAGAAGGACATAAACGCCAGGATAAGAAGGTTAGCCTCGGCGGGGTGACCTGTTTATAGCCCCCTGGCGTAAGCCGGGAAACATGATAATATGATCCCTAAACCCTGTTAAGTTGCTACGGAGCTTGAAAAAATTCTGAATTTCTGAATTCCTTGACTTCCGTCGGAGTCTACCCACTGTTCGCCCCTGACGTGGCTTTTCAACTTATCCTGGCGCGTATGGGACAGAAAGAGGGAACGGGAAATTACTTGACCGGAAGCCTCTACCCCTTTTTGTACTTCTTAGAAGGCTTCCTCTGATTTGATAGTTTGGGTAGAGATACCTCACGCTTAATTAAGCTGACACGGTCACTTTATGTATCATCTGGAAGGTAGGTGGTGGAGTGATAGGGTTAGTTTATAAACTTTCGTTTCTAACTCTACTACGAATAGTTAAGATAACTCATTAATATCTGTGTAAATCTCCACACCTAACTCTCGGGCCAACTCTTGAGTACCCGCCTCCACATGGGGCGCAATAATCAACTTGCGATCCACCTGCCGACCGGTCTTCCGCGTGTAAAAAGCTACT
>JAUQPW010000092.1:19447-23984 GCA_030550175.1 bacterium | reverse complement strand
ATAGACCCTCAACGCGAGGTTCTTGAACGACCTGTCTTAGAAGATACCTGAAAGCCGGTAAAAATTGGACTTCCTGAGATCTGGACATTCGGCGTCATTGCCTTTACCATTGTATTTATGGTTTTCTACTTTGGGACCCTTACGAAATAAAAGGATCGAAGAACAAAAATTTATGCAAAGGGAATTTAAAGATATTCAGATAGGAGAAAAACGAAGCTTTACAAAAACTCTTACCGACGTAGATATCGGCTTTTTTGTGGGAATTACAGGAGATATGAACCCCCTCCATGTGGATGAAGAATTCGCCCGTCGTTCCATGTTTAAAGGTCGGGTTGTACATGGAATGTTAACGGCGAGCCTCTTAACAAATCCACTGACTCAATTATTGGGCGATGGGGGGGTTCATGTATCTCAAAATTTAAAGTTTCTATCCCCTGTAAGGATTGGAGATACGATCACCGCGGAGGTAGAAGTCTTAGAAAAAAACGAGATAACCTATCGGATTAAGCTTAAAACCACTTGTAAAAGATCGGATGGAACCCTTGTGTTATCCGGAGAGTCTACGTGCCTTATCCCGAAACCAGCTTCACCCTAGCAGATATCACCAACTCGTTTGAGTGAAGGGCTATTTCAGACTCTAACCCGATAAAATAACTCATTTAACCAATAGGAATTTTACTTCTTCGTTCTTCCCTTGACTTACAATCTAAACATAACTTGGCAAAAGGCAATGCCAGAAGTCTTTCAAATTCAATTTCATCGCCGCACTCTAAGCACTCCCCATAGGTACCCTGCCCAATACTTTCTAAGGTTTCATCGATGAGTTTGAGTTTTTCTTTTTCCCTTTCTTCAAACATGTAACTGAGCTCATGGGCCAGTCCATCAGTTGCAATATCTACATAATCCCCTCGATTGGAGGCTGTTAGCTCCTCTTCATCTTTACCCGTTTGAATCTTGCTAAGAATCTCTTGCTTTTGGGTAAGTAGTAACTCACGTATTTTGTTGATGTCACCTTTCATGAATCTTCTCCTCCTTGATGCTGAGAATTAGAATTAACGGCTGGTTAAATAAATACTTATAATATAGGCGAAAAAGTTGTTTTGTCAAGTTAACCGACCCTTTAAATCACTAAAAAGAACGTTATTGACGTCCTTCCTTTTTTTTCTATTTTACTAACGTATGGAAGTTAAGATTCTTCTTATGCAATTACCGGTCCACCAGTTTAATTTCGGTGGAATTCGAGCAAATATTCCTTTAGCAGCAGGTTATTTAAAAGCCATGGCGGCCCAGGAAGGGCTCCTGGATGAGGTAGATGTGGAAATCCTGGACCCTGACGCAGCAGATTTGTTAGGGGACGCCGGGTTAATTGACAAGATTGCAAATCAAGATATCGATGTGCTGGGAATAACCTGTTATTGCTGGAACGTAGCCCGAAGTTTATATATTGCCGGAGAACTCAAGAAACGACTTCCTCGCTTGAAAGTAGTAGTGGGAGGACCCGAGATAACCCAGGATAATCCTTACATTTTGTCTCATCCGGTAATCGATATAGGCGTTATCAACGAAGGAGAGAGGACCTTTGTAGAACTTCTCAGACATTTTAGCAAAGGAATCCCCCGGCTCCCTGAAATTCGCGGACTTTTTTTCAGAGAAGGAGACCGCCTGATTATGACTTCTCCCCGTACTTCTATTTCAAATCTGACAGAAGTTCCCTCCCCTTATCTTACAGGTATTATCGGCCCTTCCCGAGATCACTCCATGTGGATTGAAACGGTTCGAGGATGTAGGTTCCATTGCGAATATTGCTATTATTATAAAATGTTCACCAATACTCTGGCTTTCCCCCTGGAACGTCTGGCACAGCATTTAGATTATGCCCGTGAAAATAGGGTCCGTGAGATATATATCATGGATCCAACGTTTAATGATCGTAAAGACCTCGAACAGGTGGGCGAAGTTATTCAAAGGCACAATCCAGACAGATCTTTACATTTTCATACCGAGATTCGAGCCGATTTGGTCGATGAAAAAATGGCCGATCTATTTAAAAGATGCAATTTTAAAAGTGTAGAAGTCGGTTTACAAAGTATTAACCCGGAAGCTTTAAAAAAAGTAGGTCGACGAAATAATCTGGAACGATTTTTAAAGGGTGTCCACCTCCTGAAAGATCGGGATATTCAGGTCACTGTGGGACTTATCATAGGATTGCCGGGAGATACTTTTTCAACCCTCGCAGAAACCGTTGATTTTCTCATCGACCATGAAGCTTATTCTGAAGTAGAAGCTTACAATCTAAGCGTTCTTCCAGGAACTGTTCTCCGGGCCAATGCTGAGAAACTGGGGTTAAAATATCAGCCGGAACCCCCCTACTATGTGCTGGAAACCGAAACCATGTCCGGGGCCGATCTTCGTAAAGCCCAAGAATATTGCGCAGAACGGCTTGGGGTCGATATTGACCCCATTCAGTTACCCTCCCTGACAACCTACACAAGCCAAAATCACTTAAAGAAACCTTTGAGCCAAAAAATCAAGTCTAAAAGCTCTCTGAAACCACTCCGTGCCGTCCGATAGCCTTATGAACCACCCGGTTACGAAAGTGATCCTTGAACTGGATAGCCAGATCCAAACCCCTTCTCAAATGAAAGACCTGGCCCGAAGCTTAAAAACTCATATTGCCAACTGTTTCACAGCCTGGTTTAACTGCCAAAACCTTTCTTCCGAAGCCAGCTTGATAGAAGCTTTTCTCTCTCCTCTTGTACAGGCAAATCCCCATGGAATCTTCAACGTGGTCTTAGAGACCGAAACCCCCTTCCCCATTGAAATTTTGGAGGAACTTCTGGCTTATGCCTCCAATCCAGATCACTTCTTGAATCGGTATTACTTATTTTCCTCTTATGAAGAAAATATCATCTATTCCACTCAATTTGTGATTGTGCTTCCCTTGCACCAAAAGGATCAAATGGACCCGAAGTGGTTGGAGGATCTGGAAGACCGTGTCCCTGTAATCTGGAGCTGGAAAATCTCCTCGGAAAAGGAGATCCAACGAACCCTGAAAGCTCTTCAGGATAAAGATGGGGTCCTTGTCGAGTTCCCACCGAATTTAGATGAAGAAACCATTCAAAAAATTCTCCGACGGATCAAAAAAATAGCTTCGGACGATCCGGATTGGATACAATTCCGAGATGCTGGAATTCAGCGGATTTGGGATCAAAAGGATGGGGAGACACCCCCGGCTTGTGAAATTGAGGAGAAGGTCATCCACTACACGACAAAGTTGGAAGCCACAGAGGGGTATCTCCCGCGTGCCATCTTCTAAATTTTAAGCAAAAACCCTCATCGAAGAGGGATGAGGGTTTCAATCGAATTTTGTGAGTCAGAAGATAACTCGTGGCAAAGCTTAAAATCATGGCTGAGGAGGCAGGGCTCGAACCTGCAACCCCCTGATCCAGAGTCAGGTGATCTACCAATTGATCTACTCCTCAATAAGGATCTGCAAAAATATAATTTCTTCTAATCAGACTGTCAAGGGCTATTTATTTTTTATCCAATTCTCCTTCAATAGCCTTCTGGAAAGTATCAAAGGACCAGGAGGGTAATCGTTTCCCATTTACAAAAAAAGTCGGGGTTCCCCGAATCTCTACTTCTTCTCCCAACTCAATGTCCTGTCGTATCTCTGCTTCTATCTCAGGCGAAGCATAATCCTTTTTGAATTGCTCCATATCTAGATTTAAGCTCTGTGCATACTCCATGAGCTTTTCCTCCTGGAGTTCTGGGGAGTTCTTAAATAGAAGGTCATGCATTTCCCAAAACTTCCCCTGTTTATGGGCAGCTAGCGAGGCTTTGGAGGCGTTTATAGCATGTTCATGAAGACTGGGAATAGGAAACTGTTTATAAACAAATTTAATTTTATCGGGGTAAGTTTTTAAAACCTGATCGACCACCTGGGTAGCCCGCTTACAGAAAGGACATTGAAAGTCTGAGAATTCTACAATGATAATGGAAGCCGAATCCGGTCCTTTTACAGGCGAATTCCCAAGGGGAATGGTGTATACTTTCGAGTAATCGACTTCAGTAGCTTCTCTGGCTTCCAGTGCTTTGCGAAGCGGAGGAAAAACAGAAGCTTCTTCCCGAATAATATGATCCAGTTTCGCCACGATCTCCTTTTGCAGGGAGGTAATCTCTTCTTGTCCCTTTTCCAGCTTTTCTAACCTTTGGAGAATAGCTTGTTGATTGGCCTTCAGCTCTTCCAGATCTTTTTTATCCTCAGAACCTGCCAAACCTAAAACGACAAAACCTGATAAAATAATAACAAGAAGAACAAATTTTATATTCCGCATCTTTTAAACCAGGAAGGTAAGGAGGTGTGAGAGTGTGGGGGTATGGAAGTGTGAGGGTGTGGGAGTGTGGGGGTATGGGAGTGTGGGGGTGTGAGAGTATGGAAGTATGGGAGTGTGGGGGTATGGGAGTGTGGGGAGTAGGGGTTAATGCCTCGAGACTTGCATACTCTCGTACGTGCAATACAAACCCCCCGCAGCGC
>JAUQPW010000092.1:0-19437 GCA_030550175.1 bacterium | reverse complement strand
GCCCGGCGGTGCCCGCGGGTGGCGGGCCGGCCGTGGGCGGGCGCGGGCCCCGGCGGCTGTGGGCTAGCAGAGGGCTCAGAGTATGGGAGTGTGGGAGTGTGGGGGTATGGGAGTGTGGATAGTGGATATAAATCCCTCCATACTTCCATACTCTCATACTTCCATACATACCCCCATACTTCCCCATTCCCCACTCCCATACTTCCATACTCCCCCACTCCCACACCCCCACACTCCCATCCTTCTTTACTTTCCTTGGAGAGTCTTCTCGATCTTAGCCCATGAATCTCGTAAGGTTACCGTTCGATTAAAGACGAGGGTTTTAGAAGAAGAATCAGGATCGACGCAAAAATAGCCCTGTCTCTCGAACTGATAATGACTTCCGGGTACTGCACCTGCCAAACTGGGTTCTACCCGACATGACTTCAACGTGATCAACGAGTTCGGATTCAGATGAGCTTTAAAATCTAAACCATCTTCTTCATCACTCGGGTTTGGTTTTAGAAAGAGATGATCATATAAACGTACTTCGGCTTCCAGGGAGTGGGGTGCCGAGACCCAATGTAGAGTTGCTTTGACCTTACGTCCATCTGGAGATCCACCCCCTCGGGTTTTGGGATCATAGGTACAGCGAAGTTCAATTACTTCGCCGGTTCGTTCATCCTTAATTACGTCAACACAGGTGATATAGTAAGCGTATCGCAGGCGTACCTCACGACCGGGAGCCAATCGGAAGAACTCTTTCGGGGGGTTTTCACGAAAATCTTCTCGTTCGATATACAGCACCCGCGAGAAGGGAACCTTTCTGGACCCCATACTCAGATCTTCCGGATTGTTTAAAGCCTCCAACTCTTCCACCTGGTTTTCCGGATAGTTAACAATCACAACCCGAAGCGGCCTCAACACGGCCATAACACGCGGAGCCCGCTTATTCAGATCCTCCCGAATGCAGTGTTCAAGTAGAGCGATATCAACGAGACTATCACGTTTGGCCACTCCGATACGTTCACAAAAGTTCCGGATTGCCTCCGGCGTGTAACCCCGTCTTCTTAAACCTGCCAGGGTAGGCATTCGGGGGTCATCCCAACCTGTGACGTACCCTTGCTCTACTAATTCTAGAAGCTTTCTCTTACTCATCACCGTATAGCTAAGATTAAGACGGGCAAACTCGATTTGCTGAGGATGCCATTCAACATTCAACTCGTTAAGTATCCAATCATATAACGGACGATTATTTTCAAATTCCAGGGTACAAATAGAATGGGTGATGCGTTCAATGGAATCCGAAAGACAATGGGCAAAATCGTACATGGGATAGATACACCACTTATCGCCGGTCCTGTAATGGGGTACCCGTCGAATACGATAGAGAACCGGATCTCGCATATTCAAATTAGGAGATGCCATATCGATTTTTGCCCGAAGAACATGGGTCCCATCTTCGAATTCTCCTGCCCGCATGCGCCGGAACAAATCCAGATTCTCTTCTATCGACCGATTCCGATATGGACTCTCTCTACCGGGTTCCGTTAAAGTGCCTCGGTATTCTCTGATTTCCTCTGCACTGAGGCTATCAACGTACGCCTTACCTTTTTTAATTAGTTGTACGGCATAATCATATAACTTCTCAAAGTAATCTGAGGCATAGTACAGATGATCTCCCCAATCAAATCCAAGCCATCGAACGTCCGATTTGATCGATTCAACATACTCGATACTTTCTTTAGTGGGATCGGTATCATCGAACCGCAAGTGACAAACCCCGCCGAATTCGGCGGCAAGACCAAAGTTGAGACAGATGGATTTGGCATGTCCGATATGTAAATAACCGTTTGGCTCCGGTGGAAATCGAGTTGCCACACGACCTCCATACTTGTTGGTCTCCAAATCTTTTATGATGATGTCCCGAATAAAGTTAGGAGGAGGAGTAAAACCGGTTGGACTCATAATCGTAAAAACTCCTTTCTTAATTTATTTTCTTCTTAATTTATTTTTTATGCTTGGGAGATATCCATTTATTTTTTCCTTAGTTTAAAATTAACAGTGGTTAAATACATTTATCTGGAGATGAGGGTGCTTTTTCGCTTAACCCTCTAATTCATTCAGGATTTTATATTTTATTTAATTTAAATGTTCCAGGCCTAAAAAGCAAAAGGGTACAATTTTCTATTGCCGTTTATCTCTCCAAATGAGAGTAAAAAAATTCAATAGCCTGTTTTATCCGTTTTAGCACCCGTTCTTTTCCCAGGATTGCCATGATTTCAAAGAGTCCTGGACTTGCGGTTCCACCTGTTAAAGCAATGCGAACGGGTTGGGCAATATCTGCTAATTTGAGTCCTTTTCGGTCTATTAGATTCCGGAAAATCTTCTCAAGCTCTTTTTCTTCAAAAGATTCCAGCTGTTCCAGATCCTGGATTAATTCCTGTAGCACTTCCACTGTTTCCTTCTTAAAAAATTTCTGTACGACCTTTTCCTGATAAGTAATCATTTCCTGAAAATAAAATTCTGCCCGGTCTGCCATCTCCACCAGAGTCTTGCTCCGTTCCTGGAGTGTTTGCACTACTCGGGTTAACCAGAGTCCTTCCTCCACCTTAAATCCCTTCTTTTCCAGAAAGGGAATGAGAAGCTTTGCTAACTCAGCCGGTTCCGTCGTTTTAATATAATGGTGGTTTAGCCAGAGGAGTTTCTCCGGGTTAAAAACCGCCGGGGCTTTACCTACATTTTCCAGGGAGAACTTTTCGATCAGTTCCGGTACCGAAAAGATCTCCTGATCTCCATAGGACCACCCTAAACGAACCAGATAATTCACCAGGGCCTGGGGGAGGTAGCCCATTTCTCGATAAGCGAGGACCGAAGTGGCTCCATGCCGTTTACTGAGCCGGGTTTTATCCGGGCCTAAAATCATGGGAACATGGGCAAATTGAGGCCTAGGATACCCAAATGCTTCATAAAGCAAAATCTGTCGAGGAGTATTATTTAAGTGATCGTCTCCCCGGATTACATGGGTAATTTCCATGGTTACATCATCTACGACCACGCAGAAATTATATGTCGGCATTCCATCGGAGCGTTGAATAATGAGATCATCCAGTTCGGCCACTTCATAGGTGATGGGACCTCGAATCAGATCCTGAATAAGGATACGACCGGTCTGGGGAGCTTTGAATCGAACGGCAAAGGGTTTTCCTACAGGCTCTTCCTTCAATTCCCGACACTTACCATCATATCGGAGAGGTTTTCCTTCTTGAAGGGCCTGCTTTCTTTTCGCTTCCAGTTCTTCAGGAGTACAGTAGCAGCGGTACGCTTTTCCGGCCTGTAAGAGCTGTTGTACGTGTTGCTGATAAAGTTCAAGCCGTTGGGATTGATAATACGGTCCTTCATCCCAGATTAAACCTAACCATTTTAATCCGTCCAGAATCCCTTGTACAGATTCCATCGTGGACCGCTCTACATCTGTATCTTCAATCCTTAAAAGGAAAGTTCCTTGATTTTTACGGGCAAAAAGCCAGTTAAAAAGGGCTGTTCTGGCCCCACCGATATGCAAATGTCCGGTGGGACTGGGTGCAAATCGAGTTCTTATCTTCATAGGATTTTCCTGTGTACAAGAGAAACTAAACTCTCTCTACGTTTTAGGGATTACTCGTAGTTTTCGGTGAGGTAATTATCAAAGTTTTTCGTGCTTCGTTACTTCCCTCCGTTGGTTCTATCTCGAAAACGAGTTGATCTTCGGTGATTTCTACCACTCTGGCCGATTCATTTTTCAGGATAACTTCATCTCCGAGTTTAAAAATATAGGGTTTATTTTCTCCTGCGTCGACAATTGCTCTTCGTTCCTTATTAGGTAGAATAACAAATCCCACCATTCGGGCCGTCAAGGGATCAATATGAGGCCGATGGGTGACTCTTCGCTCGGCGGATAAGACCTGCATCGTGATTCCGGAGAAGATCGGCATTATCCCACCCCCTACCACTCCCATAAAGATTATGAGAAAATATTTCCTTATCTTCATAAGATCAAATCTCCTGAGATCCCCATATGGGAGAGGGCAAAATCATATTTAACCGGATCTTCTGGATCGAACATTCTTAAACGATCTGTAATTTCCTCAGCCGTTTTCCAATCATCTGTTTTTCGGGTTGTAAGACCCAGGTTCCTGGCTATTCTTCCTACGTGAACATCCAGGGGAACTACCAATTGACGGGGTGAAACCTCTACCCACAGTCCCAAATCCAGTTGATCTCCCCGGCGAACCATCCATCGAAGAAACAAATTCAACCGCTTGCAAGCACTCCCACCGGCAGGAGAAGGCAGCAGGTACCAGATTCCTTCGGAGATCCGATTCCGCCGTATATAATCCTTTGGAAAAGGCAATCTTAATAAACCTTCTACAAACCGGGTTAGAGCAGACCGTATGGTTTTCTCCCGGGCACTATAGCCTTGTAGGAAGTAATTTCCCAAGCTTCCATGCTTCAGGAGAACCTGTTGCAACAAATACACCAGACAAACTATATCTTTTCCCTGGGTAAACCGATGTACAAAGTGATCGAAGTCAGTTCCCTGTATTTCTGGATTGAAAGTGATAACATAATGATACGGCTTTTCTCCCAAAATGGCCAGAATCTTTTGAACACTGGCCCGAATTTGTTTTACATTTCCATACGCCAGACAGGAAGCAAGTAATCCTACAATTTCCTGATCCCGCGGATCCTGGAATCGATGCACGAATTCCAAAGGATCATTGGAAAGGAAAGATAAATTGTACTGTTGATACAGTTTTTCTAAATACTCTTTAAGTTGATGGGAATGCAAGTTTTTAAGGTATAGCGGATTAAGGTTCACTGTTTTTTAGACTCAATTTATCTTTTTATAACGCTCTTTAGAAGAATTGTCAAAAAGATCTCTACATAAGTAACTGTAACAATTTAGTAGGTGTCACTTTTTCTGTCTGAACACCCTCCTTGGCCTCCCTCCAGGGGGGGGGGGGAGTGAGTGATAAAAAGCGTATCGAGCAGTGCCTTTGGATTCCTCGTGGGGTCATCTTCTCTGGGCACATGATAGAAAAGAATTAAGCCTTCGAATCGCCCTGCATGCGGGTCCAGTCTATGCGTACACGAATTCTATAAACTCAACTGCCAGCTTGTACCAGTACCCATGTGATCCGTGCCGCAGGGCTTGAGCCGATTACCCCACCGGATCAAGTCTATACCAGTCAAGCCTTTTCGGCATTGGCAGCCGCCGAATAGATCCGGGAATTCCGATGTGACTATGTCGACAAACGCCGTTGGCGAAGGGATACGGTACCTTCCCAACTTATCACGTCCGCCGTCGTAATCTTTAGATTCTTGATTTAAACTCCTTCCACCCTACAAGCGAGGATACCCTAAACATACTTAATACATGATTTGAACCAACTTAAAAACAGTGGAACTGTCAGTCAGCTAAATTCCGCGACTTGGACAGTCTGGGGTTGGCTCAACTTAGAAGACGCCTCATCAAGCGACGCTTGACCAGCTCGACGAGCAGCAAATAAGTACTCGTTACGCTGATAAGGAAAAGAAAATAGGTACCCGGCAGCGGGGTGAAGCCGAGTGGGACGGCCAGGGGGGTGAATGGCAGCAGGATGCCAATGAAGACTACCAGAAGGGTGGTGCTCGTCAGGGGGAAACTGGGTCGGCTCTGCAATGGGTTACCGGCTGTTCGGATGATAAAGAGCACAAGCGTCTGAGTAACCAACGACTCGATAAACCAGCCTGTATGAAAGAGCGTCTCTGAGGCGTGGAAGAGTTTTAGCAGCGCGAAAAATGTCAGAAAATCATAAATGGAACTGATTGGACCGATGAACACCATAAAGTCACGGATGATGGAAGTATTCCAGCGTCGAGGCTTATGGGTAAAGGTAGGGTCGACGTTATCGGTCGGGATGGTCACCTGGGCGAGGTCATAGAGAAAGTTGTTGAGTAAAATTTGCATCGGCAACATGGGCAAAAATGGCAAGAACAGGGAGGCTCCTGCCATACTGAACATATTTCCGAAATTGGAGCTGGTACCCATGAGCAGATATTTCATCACATTGCCGAAGGCCTTGCGCCCCTCAATGATACCGCTATGCAGGACTTGTAAACCACGTTCAAGTAGGATGATATCCGCAGCATCCTTGGCAACGTCTACTCCTGTAGCAACCGATATACCGACATCGGCAGCATAGAGGGAGGGAGCGTCATTGATGCCATCCCCGAGAAAACCTACCACATGACCACGACGCTTCAAGGCGAGAATAATGCGGTTTTTCTGAGCTGGTGACACACGGGCAAACACCGTGACCTGGTCAGCCACGTGGGCCAGTGCTGGGTCGCTCATCCGGTCAAGCTCCTCTCCCAGTACGATACGACCTGCTTCTAACCCTACCTGTGAGCAAATATGTCGGGCAACTAGTTCATTATCACCGGTCAGAATCTTCACCTTCACTCCATCTCGGTGGAGTGCTTGCAATGTATCAGGGACATCCTCCACAGGAGGATCGAAAAATGTTACGAAACCTGCGAGTACCAAATCCATCTCATCAGTTACACTATAAACCTCTCGGGGTGGTACAGGCCGGTAAGCGACTGCCAGCACACGATACCCCTGGGCACTGAACTCCTGGTAAGTAGCTTTACACTTCGTCCTTGCCTCTGGATCTAATGGATAGAGCTGTCCATTTACTTCATAAGTGGAGCAGAGAGCTAAGAGACCCTCGGGCGCACCCTTAGTAATTAGCAAGCACTTACCATCCGTCTCAACTACAACAGAGAGCCGCCGCCGCTCAAAATCGAAAGGTATTTCATCGCGCTTGCGATATCTTTGCACATCCAGATAATCATGCTGCAAGATAGCTGTATCGAGGGGGTTTGTATTCCCCCTTCGTAGAATCGCTGCATCGAGAGGGTGCTTAACTCCTGTTTCGTAAAAACTATTGAGGTAAGCAAGCAGGAAGACCTTCTCAGCTGGATTCCCAAGAGGATCAAGATGCCGATCAAGGACCATCTCTCCGCTGGTCAAAGTACCCGTCTTATCGCTGCAGAGCACATCGATACTACCAAAGTTTTGAATGGCAGCCAGATGTTTAACGATAACCTTCTGCCGCGCCATATGAACGGCACCCTGTGTGAGAGTGATCGTTGTGATCATGGGCAAGAACTCTGGGGTTAACCCGACAGCCAAGGCGATGGCAAAGAGTAAGGATTCCAGCGGATCTCGTTGCAGGGTAATGTTTACCAGGAACACGAAAAGCACTAGGAAAAAGACAGTCTGCATAATCAAAAAACTAAATTTTCGAATACCTCGCTCAAACTCGGTTTCAGGTGGTCGAGCTGTAAGACGTGCGGCAATATTACCAAATGCGGTCGACGAACCTGTCGAAATAACCAACGCAGTTGCCATTCCGCTTACAACTGAAGTACCTAGGAACACCATATTGCGTGCATCAATGGGGGATTGCGACTCAAAATTGAAATCGATGGCCTCCTTCTCAATCGGCAACGATTCCCCAGTGAGCATAGCTTGCTGGACGTGGAGATCTCTGGCTTGAAGTAAGCGTGCATCAGCAGGTACCAGATCCCCAGCCGTCAAGCGGATAATATCACCTGGAACTAACTCACGCCGGGGCAGCTCAACCCAGTTCCCATCGCGAAGGACCGTAGCCATGGAGGCTACTTGTCCACGAAGTCGCTCAGCAGCACGCTGGGAGCGATAGGTCTGAATGAAGTTGAGGATAACACTCAGCAGTACTATGACGACGATGATAGAAGCATTGATGAGTTCTCCAAGGAAGGCAGAGACAAGGCTGGCGATCAGCAGGATACCGGTCAATGGATTCACAAAGAAGGGTAATAGTTGTACAATAATAGAAGTACGTCTATGTGCGGGAACTGGTTCGTTCGGACCAATCTCAGCCAGGCGCCGACTTGCTTCCTGGCTGGTCAAGCCCCGCTCAGAAGTACGTAACTGCTCAAAGAGAGTCGTTAAGGGGACTTGCTTCATGATTGTCTTACTTGTGGTTTTTCAAAAAAACTAAAACGCTTCATAACCGACTTTGCTAATAGATTTATCTATACAAAACCTATGCCTCAATTCAATCCCCTTTAAATGAAATACCCCTCTCAGCTCTTTCAAGGCGAAATAATATTGATGATGGCCTCGGATAACTTCCGAGGATAGCTCGAAGTCGTAAAAAAACTCTTCTCCTTTGCCGATCACCATTTGTGCAAGATTCATATGTCGCGTAACCTTAACCGACAGTCTCCAAAAACAACGCCTGAGAAGCTCTGAGGTTCTTTAGAACCATCCAAAATCTAGAGATTACTCCAAAGGAGAAAGCTTATTTTGAACAACTGGTTTAACTCATCAGCCATGAAAAAAAGAGAGGGTCAAAGAATATCGAACTTTAAAAAACAACTACCCTGTCTTCTTGAACTCTCACGAATCATCTCTCCCATCTCTTTGGGTAGATCTTGCAATAATTCCTTAAAAAAGGTATCTGTATCTTTAAGTAATTGTTTCATCACTCTTTCTCCTTTTGTTGGATTGTTAAAAGGTTTTGTCGCCATGATGAAGTATACCACGTGGTTTCTATTGTTTAGACCTTACCCTGGTGAATATGGGACTTGCGAGGAGTGTTGGGGCACGGCGCCGCCGTGCCCCTACTAGAGAAGATATGAAAAATGAAAGGCAAGGGGGGGAGAGAAATAACCCACCCCTATTCCAAGCTTTTCTCGAAGGAACTAGGAAGAGTTCATATGGAAACCTTCTGCATCGAAATCTTTTAGGGAGGAACCAGCATGGGGGGTATTTCCCATACCGATAGAACCCGTTCCCTGCGGTTACGCCGGCTGGGTATCGACACCTATCAAGAAGCGGTTATTTATATGCATCGCGATTGCTATGTGTGCCGCTCGGAAGGCTTTGAAGCCCAGGCCCGTGTACAAGTTGATTATAGTAATCGTTCGATTATCGCCACACTCAATGTTGTTACCACCGACCTGTTAGCATTGGATGAGGTTGGCCTGTCGGAGGCGGCATGGCGCCTTCTGGGGGCGCAGGAAGGGGATCAGGTTGTGCTATCTCATCCAGCACCAGTAGAATCCCTCAGCCATGTACGTGCCAAGGTATACGGAAAACGGCTTGATATGATGGCTATGAAAACTATTGTATATGACATTGTGGTTGGCCGCTATTCGGATGTTCACCTCTCTGCATTCATTACTGCATGTTCTGGGGATCGTCTTAATCATCAGGAGATGGTAGCCCTTACGCGGGCGATGATTGAAGTGGGGGAGCGACTCGATTGGGGGCATACACCGGTCATGGATAAACATAGTGTTGGTGGATTGCCGGGTAATCGCACAACCTTACTGGTGGTGCCGATCATTGCAGCCTGTGGTTTGATTATTCCGAAAACCTCCTCAAGGGCCATTACATCCCCTGCCGGTACAGCCGATACCATGGAAACCTTGGCCCCTGTAAACCTTGATACGGCAGGCATACGCCGGGTGGTAGAACGTGAGGGAGGATGTATCGTCTGGGGTGGAGCCCTTCGCTTAAGCCCCGCCGACGACATTTTGATTCGGGTTGAGCGATCGTTGGATCTTGACAGCGAGGGGCAACTGGTCGCCTCGGTATTATCCAAGAAAGCTGCTGCGGGTTCGACCCATGTGGTCCTGGATATGCCCGTAGGACCAACTGCCAAAGTACGTACCTCTGAAGCAGCTAAAACCCTGAGCAATCATCTTATGGAGGTTGGCCGTGAAGTTGGTCTGGAAGTGCGGGTGATCTTTACTGACGGTTCACAACCTGTGGGACGTCGTATTGGACCGGCCCTGGAGGCACGGGATGTACTTTCTGTATTGCGTGGGGAAAGAGATGCTCCACAAGATCTACGTGAACGGGCGCTGCTGCTGGCCGGTCATATCCTGGAACTTTCGTCCCATGTTCCTTCAGGTCAAGGTCAGAAAGTCGCTCAAGAGGTCCTAAATAGTGGACGTGCCTGGCGTAAATTCCAGGCAATCTGCGAAGCTCAAGGAGGCATGCGTGAACCTCCTTGCGCTACCCATACCTATGTTGTAACGGCCCCCTATGGAGGTCGTATTATTGGTATTGATAATCGTCGCCTGGCTCGAATCGCAAAGCTTGCCGGCGCACCGGATGCACCAGCAGCAGGTCTCGAATTACATGCCCGCCTCGGTTCTATCATCGAAAAGGGGCAGCCGCTGTTTACCGTTCATGCTGAAACACCCGGAGAACTGGCCTACGCATTAGATTATGTAAAGGCCAATCCAAACATTTTCCAGATGGAGGTGTCCGTATGAAACTTCTGCTATCAGGTTTTTCGTGCTTTATCGTACAGGCAGGATTCAGGTACCTTCTACTCGACCTATAACATTTTATTGATAGAAACCGTCATAATCAAAAGTTAAATAAACCGATTTTATTACTACTGCTGGTTGAGATCCCTCGTTGAAGATAAGAGTAAGCATTCGGTGTGGGTGAGACAATAAGATCTTATGCTGGTAACCCCTTAAGGGATGGCAAAGGATTTGAAATAACTCAAAATCAAAATGTAAAGGAGTAAAGTCTATGAACAACCAGAGATCTATTGCATATTTTTCCATGGAGATAGGGCTTGAAGCCAGCATACCCACTTACAGTGGAGGGCTGGGTGTACTGGCGGGGGATACCATTCGTGCTGCAGCGGATCTCAATGTGCCCATGGTTGCAGTCACACTTCTCCATCGGAAAGGCTATTTTTACCAGAGGCTTGATGCAAACGGCTGGCAGAGAGAAGAACCCGTGGAGTGGGTCGTCGAAGATTTTTTAGAAGAGATGCCTCAGAGAACTTCCGTGACCTTAGAAGGACGAACTGTTCAACTTCGCTCCTGGAGATATGAGGTTAATGGCGTTGGGGGCTTCAAAGTTCCTGTTTATTTTCTGGATACAGATCTACCGGAAAATTCTGAATGGGACAGAACTTTAACCCATTTTCTTTATGGAGGAGATCAGTACTATCGACTTTGCCAGGAAGTAATTCTTGGAATTGGTGGTGTGAGGATGCTTCGTGCCTTGGGTTATAAAAACATTGAGCGCTTTCATATGAACGAAGGACATGCAAGCTTGCTGACCCTGGAGCTTTTAGATGAAGAAGCAAAGAAAGCCGGTGGAAAATCAATTACCCAGGAGGATATTGAAGCAGTGAGGGCAAAATGTGTGTTTACTACTCATACCCCTGTTCCTGCTGGGCACGATAAGTTCCCACTGAAGTTAGTCGACCAGGTCCTTGGACGTCGAGAGGTTTTTGACATGAAAGAGATTTTCTGTTGCGATGATCTTCTCAATATGACTTACCTGGCCCTTAATCTGAGTCACTATATCAACGGGGTTGCAAAGAAACACGCAGAGGTTTCAAAATTGATGTTTGCCGGTTATACCATTGATGCCATTACTAATGGAGTTCATATAGCTACCTGGGCGGCAAAACCTTTCCAAGAACTCTATGACCGCTATATTCCGGGTTGGAGACAGGACAACTTTAGCCTCAGGTATGCCCTGAGCATCCCTAAGCAGGAAATATGGGAAGCCCATACCCGAGCGAAGAAACGGTTGATTTTCTATGTGAACCGGGAAACCAATATTGGAATGGATGTGGATGTTTTAACTATTGGTTTTGCAAGGCGTGCTACCCTTTACAAAAGGGGGGATCTTCTCTTTCAAGATATTGAACGGCTTAAAAGCATTTCATTAAAGGCTGGATTGTTTCAAGTAATTTATGCCGGAAAAGCCCATCCTCAGGACCAAGGTGGCAAGGAGCTTATCCGACGAATCTTTCAAGCCAAAGAAGCGCTCCGGAGAGATGTCAAGGTTGTTTATCTTGAGAATTATGATATGGAACTCGGTAAGATGATGACCTCAGGTGTCGACCTATGGCTTAATACCCCCCAACCTCCCCTTGAAGCTTCGGGAACAAGTGGAATGAAAGCAGCGATCAATGGGATCCCAAGCCTGAGTGTCCTGGATGGATGGTGGATTGAAGGTTACATTGAGGGGATAACAGGATGGTCCATTGGAGAAAATGGACGGGGAATGGGTGAAAGCGGTGATCGGTCCCAAGACGCTTCCTCCCTTTATGACAAATTAGAGCGAGTAATTATTCCCCTCTTTTACCATGATCGGGATCGCTTTTTAGATGTAATGCGCCATTCCATAGCCCTTAATGGTTCTTTCTTTAATACCCATCGAATGATGCAAGAGTATGTTTTGAAGGCTTATTTTCGTTAAAATTCTAAGGGTTGTTACTGACATCGGATTTTCATCACAGGAAAAGGAAGGAAAAACTATGACCGACGGAATGCTACCTATCCGGGAAATTGCAGATAAGTTGGGAATTCCCGACGAGTATGTGGATTACTACGGAAAGTACATCGCAAAGCTAAAATTGGATCTGCTCTCTCAGTTTAAAACCCCCAACCTGGGTAAACTAATCCTGGTTACAGCCATGACTCCTACCCGTTACGGAGAAGGTAAGACTATTGTTTCAATTGGTCTGGTACAAGCCCTTGAACAAATTGGAAAGAAGGCTGTTGTGACGTTACGAGAACCTTCCCTTGGTCCTGTATTTGGGGTAAAGGGAGGGGCAACGGGAGGTGGAAAATCTAAGGTACTTCCCAGCGAGGTCATCAATCTTCACTTTACAGGAGACTTCCATGCAGTAACAGCAGCCCACAATTTGCTAGCAGCAATGATCGACTCGCACATCCATCACGGTAATGATCTTCGGATTGATGTCGACAATATCTTCTGGCCACGTGCCGTCGACATGAACGATCGTGCCTTACGTCACATTATCGTAGGTCTTGGTGGGAAGGCAAATGGTGTGCCAAGGGAGACCGGTTTTGTTATAACAGCAGCATCAGAAATCATGGCCATACTGGCCCTTGCTAATTCTCGTGAGGATTTGCGTCGTAGACTTAATGATATAGTAGTCGGTTTTGATCTGGACGGGAGGATTCTTCGTGCAGCCGATTTAAAAGCTACAGGAGCTATGATGGTCCTTTTGAAGGAGGCCATCCTACCCAATCTGGTGCAAACCAGTGAACATACTCCTGCATTGATTCACGCTGGACCCTTCGCAAACATTGCCCATGGTACTAGCAGCATTATTTCACAAAAAATGGCCCTAAAGCTTGCCGATTACGTTGTGAATGAAACAGGATTTGGAGCTGACCTCGGTGCGGAAAAGTATCTTGATATCGTAATGCCCGCCTCCGGTATAAAACCGACCCTAGCAGTTTTGGTTGTCACAATAAGGGCTTTAGCATCTCAAGGAACTTTACAGAATGAACCTGTTTCTAAGGATATGGCAACTTTGAAACACGGCTTTAGTAACCTGGCCAAACATATGGAAAACCTTCGAAAATTCAATTTGCCTTTCGTTGTTGCAATCAATCGCTTCCCCTCTGATACTCAAACTGAAATTCAACAAGTTCAGGATTTCTGTAGGGAAAGGGATGTCGAAAATTCAATAGTTGAAGTCTTTGACAAGGGGGGATCTGGTGCATGGGATTTGGCTTCAAAGGTTATAGCGCTTGCGGAAATCTCCAGCCCTGAAGCAGTACGTCCTCTTTATCCCTTAACGTTAAGTATAGAGGAGAAGATTGAAGCCATTGCAAGGGAGATTTATGGTGCAAGTTCCATTCATGTGGAGTCCAAAGCCCGCCAGAAACTACAAAAATTTGCTGAACTAGGTTTCAATCACCTGCCTGTATGTATGGCTAAGACGGAGTCCTCTCTCTCAGACAACCCAAAACTACCTGGTGCCCCAAAGGATTGGATCCTGACTGTTACCGATGCACATCTATCAGCCGGTGCTGGATTTGTCGTAGTGGTAGCCGGGAATATGTTACTCATGCCAGGGTTACCCAAGATCTCACAGGCCACAAAGTTGGATATTGATGAAACCGGTAATATAATCGGCTTAAGTTAAAAACTCTGGACTCCGCCCATCTACCTTTTTATCTGAATGGGGAAGGATTTTATACCATTTCCAGTTAACAATAAACCTAAAACTGCCTCTGCCAGGAATCTTGTGACAGGCTCAAAATGAACTTCACGACGAAGTAACCTGAAGGAGAGCCACCTTAAAGTATCGGGTTCATAACCTGGGAGGGTATTACTTTTCCTCCCCTTTCCTTCGGGTTGTCAATAGCTCTTCTTTTTTCTGCTCACAGCAAGTCTCTTCCTCACTGTCATTCTGTGGATTACCACAAAATTCACATAAGTACCAACCCACATCAACGCAACCTTCGCAGATTAAAGCCTTACCGTTATCCAAAACAATCTTGCATCCACAGCAAGCACAGACGCCCGGGCGTAAGTCAGCACTCCATTCATGGTAATTTTCAGCCACAATGCAGGCATCACAATATAGTAGCTGTACCCTTTTCTTCATGAACTGACCCTTTATACCCCTTCATCAAGGTAACACTGCAAAGAAAGAGATTACTTCGTTTTCTTTGCTTCTGTGTTCTTTTAACTTAAGAAATCTCCCAAACTTTTAGCATCCGCCCGCCTTTTCAATCTCTCTTTCGCCCGCTTTTCAAGTTGTCGAACCCGCTCTCGACTTAAATGGAGGCGTTTGCCGATCTCTTCCAGCGTCATCGGCTTTTCTCCATCGATTCCATATCGTAGTCGAAGAATGGTTGCATCACGAGGGTCTAACTCATCTAAAAGTCCACGAAGCTCCTCGACGAGGGCACGTTTGATGATTATTTCATCTGGTGCCAGGGTTTTATTAGCAATAAAATTCATCAAGGTAACTTCTTCATCTTCGACAGAGGGTACATCAAGGGATAATGGCTTTTTCGAAAGTTCCAAAATAGCTCGAACTTCTTTCTCCGAAATATCCATCCTTTCGGCGATTTCTTGCGGTGTGGGCTCTCTTCCTTCTTTCTCCTGAATCAGCTCGTTGTATACCTTGCCTAGTTTTGTCAAAAGCCCTCCCTGTTTCAATGGTAATCGAATGGTACGGCTCTGCTCAGATAAAGCCCGTAGAATGGCCTGTCGGATCCACCAAACGGCATAGGAAATAAATTTAACTTTTTTTGAAGGGTCGAACCGCTTAGCGGCTTCTATAAGCCCGAGATTTCCTTCGTTGATTAAATCGGCCAGAGATAGCCCACATCCTTGATAACCCCGGGCGATTTTAACCACAAACTTTAAGTTCCCTTCAACCAGACGATTAAGAGCTTCCTGATCCCCTTGTTGGATCCTCTTAGCTAGCTCTTGTTCTTCTTTTCTGGTAATAGTGGGAATTTTACCGATTTCCTGAAGATAAAGCCCTAGGCTTTTATCTGTAAAAACCCTTGCTGTCAAGCTATGGAGTCTTGAAGGTTTCATAGACATTAGTTGTATAACAGGTTATAAAATCAATATTTTTCATTACCTGATGATCTAGCTTCATTTAAGACCTCACTTAGGAAGAGAGAATAGTGGAGCTGCTGCTTCTCTTCGTCTAAAAGGAGCCGTTTAAAAGGTGGCTGACTCAATTTCTTTCGAATATATTGCTCGGCTATTTGAAATTGGGTTTCTGCTTCGACAATCCGCCATTTCAACCCGGGGATATCGATCTGTCGTAAATCGATGGATTCTTGATGCAAAACTTTCAAAATTTCATCGAGGTAGTTCAAGGGTTTATGATATATATTTGCATGGAGGAGGAGCTTTCTGGAATGACGGTCATACTCCACGATCTCGTAATGGATAGAAATAGGTACAGGAAGAGGAAATTTACCGGATTTCACTTCAGGTACTAGGCTGCTATAGAAATTCTGCATATCTTCTTCATCAATACGAATGCAACCATTAGAAGCCGGAGCCCGCACAGTATACCAATCTGTAGTTTGATGGAGCACAAACTGTTGGTCCACACTTTGGGTTTCTTGATTGTAAATGATCATGAACACCGATTTCATATCCTTCGGCATAGGAATTTTAATGGGCTTTAGAGTCTTTTTATCAAAGGTGTAAGAATACCTAATGATTTTTCCGATCAGGTTCTTTGGATTCTCACTTCCATATCGGAAGATAACCCCGGTCTCCTTGGCGTAAAGATAACCTTCACCCGTTGGCGTTTCATTGGAAGGCTCTGTGCCTTTTCCGATTCCGATGGGGATTGTTAAAGTTTTCCAAGAATCACCTTCGTCACGTGTATAAAGAGTCAACCGATAAGCCGGGATGTTAACCACTACTTGTTGATTATATCCTTTACCAGAATAACCCATGAAGAAGTCTTTAAGTATCTCAGAAACTGATCCTTCTGTAGGATAAAAGTGGAAAATAGCATGAATCTGTAGAAAGACAGTGAGGATCAGAACGTGCTTCAGGCTCATTAAGCAGAGATCTCCAACAGAGTTATAAAACTATAATCTTTAACTTGTACTCCGTCCTAAAATGTGGTAACAATAACAAAAAAACCCATGTGTAATTCCTACATCTCACTAAAAGAGATGTTAAGCAGCAGTATCCTACACTAAGCTAAAAATCTGACTCCCTCATTCGTAACTTACTGTTTTTCCTTGTTGGGAGGATTCGGCTCTGCTTCTTCCTTTTTTAGCTTCTCGCCAGCTTTTTCTAGGGTCTTACCGGCTTGCTTTAAGGCTTCAGATCCAACTTCTTTCCCTTTTTCAATAACTTCCTCCGTTTTCTTCTGGGCTTTTTCTGTCTCAATAGTTATGGTAATTCGATTGTTGGCCCGCTGAACATAAATAATACCGGCAGCAATTAAGACAAGAATAATAATCAGGATTACTAAAAGAATCCTTATAAATTTTGGAATTTCGGTGAATTTAGGGACTCTCATAGGAAAACCTCCGTTCTCAAAAGGTCTCTACTCTATAAATTTCTATTAACTAATCCAGAGCAATAGCTATACCATACCGGTTATTGGTTTGAATGATATAAGACCTTGATCTATCCTGCTTTTAAGCTTTTATCCTTGTTTTATCTTAATTTTTGACAAAACTTGTATTTTTTTATTGGAATTTTTAATATCCTTAAATTTTGTCTTTTTTTTTGACATTCCTTTATAGATTCTATAAATATCAAGTATTTGTTGATGTTGTAAGATTTTAAGACAACCCGTGTGACTCCATGTCTTTCAAAAGGGTTTAGTAGATTGTCTCCCCTACTTTGATCCTATCTGTAATCATCTGTAGAATTCTATATCTAAGATAGGGGTTTCAAAGTTTTTATTGACGTCGGTTCAGGGATTGCATTATTCTTCAGGATAAATAGCTCTGTAAGAATTTGAGTAATTGCTCAGGCCCTCACCCCCTGAACTCCCTCTTTTGAGGCTTCGAGAGAGAGCGCATAACGAAGCAATCTGCTATCCTATCACTCCCCTCTCCCACAGCGTGGGAGTGGAGTTGGGGGTGAGGGTAAGCAGTTACAAATTCGAGGTTCAAGTAGCTGTTGAAATTTGGATCAGTAAATTATCAAGGCCATCGTGCTAAAGGCTACTTATCCATAAGCCATGTTGGGATTATCAAAACAGAAAGACGGACCTCCTAACCTGAGGGAAAGTGTTATGTATCGATCTATTCTTACCCCCCTCGATGGTTCGGCCTTTGCAGAACATGCCCTACCTCTAGCGCGAAGTATTGCGCGTCGGGCGAACGCAACACTCCGATTGGTCCTTGTGCATGTACCCATCGAAGGGAAGCAGGTAGATTATATAAGCAGTGAGGTTACCGTCGATGAGGCATTAGATAAACGACTTAAAGAATATGAGCAGGCATACCTAAATAATGTAGTTGAAAACCTGGCGACCGATATGGCAACTCAGGTTACTGCTTCCTTGCTTGACGGACAGCCAGGGCAGGTTGCTGAGACGCTTAATAACTTCATAGCGACTGCAGGTGTAGATCTGGTAGTGATGACCACGCATGGATATGGCGCTTTGAATCGTCTCTGGCTCGGCAGTGTCACAGATTGGCTTGTACGACATGCATCAATCCCTATTTTGTTGGTTCGATCACGGGAAACAGAAGAATTTGGGCCGAATCTCAACCAGGAGCAAATCTTCCAGCATATATTGATTCCCCTAGATGGCTCAACCCTCGCTGAGCAGGTGTTAGAGTACGCGATAGAACTGGGTAAGTTAATGGAAGCTGACTACACGTTGCTCCGGGTTATTGAGCCAATGACTCCTATTGATTACTTAGCTACCCCATATCCAATTCAGTTAGACCAACAACTTCTAGACCAGCAGCAGAGGGAAGCACAAGCCTATCTCACTGGTATAGCTGAACGGTTGCAAGCGCAGGCAAGGGCACGCGACAGTATGTCCCTACGAATCCAGACCAGAGTCGTTATCGGTAAGAATCCATCCGCTATCATACTCGAAGAGTCGAGTAAGCATGGAATAGATCTGATCGCCATGGAAACGCATGGTTACAGTGGCTTAACACGTCTGTTGATAGGTAGTGTAGCTGATAAGGTGTTACGTGGTACTTCTGTCCCCATACTGTTACATTGTCCACACGACGAAACTCCATGATCTTATTGTTTATTCTAATTTCTGATGCTGTTCAACCCATCTAACAAATTACTTATGAATACAACGCCCTGACATAGTCTCTCCATTGACAACACCTTGAAGCAAGTGGATCGCGTCCAGAAGGATTGACGATGGCCGAGGCCACTGAAAGACTCAGGCAATTGGGTCGTTTAGTAGGACTGAAGCTTGGAAGTGTAGCCTATGCGCGTGAACGATGTTGTTCCCAAGTATTGTGCTACACGCCTTCACGCGAGTGATGGTCGTGCGGCAGCTGGACAATCTGTCTTTTATGGATAGATTAGAGAAAGTAAATATGGGCTAATACTACACCATCCATTGACAACTTCCTGCCATCTAGGTGCCGCTCAGAAATGAGGTCGTAAGTAGGAGTGATCCTTGCGCTCACTCCTACAAATTTCAGTATTCAGGCTTGTTCCTGTTGAGGTCGGCCCCCCTTACGCAGTTCTTCCAGTTCTCGCTCCAGGCGTCGCAACCGCTGCTCCAGTATATCACGCTCCTCTTCTAAACTCCGGACATAATCCTCACGAGGTGATAAAGGGTAACGTCCAGGGTACGGTGGATAAGGTTCGGGCCAGATCCAGCGGAGCCAGTGAGGGGGATGTAAATGGTGATGGTAATAACCACAACAACACGGCATAATAAACCTCCTTGTCTAATTTCCACCCATGTAGTCAGGCACAGGGCGGGTTCTATAAATTAGGCTATGAGTGGCTAATCGTTGCGCAATCTCCTGACTTTGACAAAGAAACCCAGCAATCATTGTGCCAGAGCTTCAAAACATGAAATTCTACTGCCATTTAGACTCTCACATTTTTTAAAGTTGACAGGAAGA
>JAUQPW010000091.1 GCA_030550175.1 bacterium | reverse complement strand
CCCCCCCCCCCCCCGCCGCCCCCCCCCCCGCCCCCCCCCCCCCCGCCCCCCCCCGCCCCCCCCCCCCCCCCCCCCCCCCCCCCCCCCCCCCCCCACAGCAAAGATATCTTTATCACGTTTTCCTACTTCCGTACTCCCACACTTCCATACCCCCACACTCCCACACCCCTACACTCCCACACCCCCACACCTCCACCCTAAATCTTCATGAGAGAAATCATTATCATCGGGGCGGGGTTGGCAGGTTTAAGCACTGCCTTTCATTTGGGACAGAACTATCAGATTTTTGAAAAAGAATCGGAGGTTGGGGGATTATGCCGGTCCTTTGAAATTAATGGATTTTCCTTTGATTATACCGGACATCTTCTGCATATGCGAGACCCTTACACAAAAGACCTCGTAGCCCGACTTTTACCCGATGCTTTTGCTTCCCACTCCCGTCGGGCCTATATTTACTCCCAAGGTACCTACACAGAATACCCTTTCCAGGCCAACACTTATGGACTTTCTAAAGAAGTTATTAAAGAATGCATCGCAGGGTTTGTGGAAGCCTATCTAAGATTCCCCAATGGCTCCCAGTCATCGGAATCTCTCTCCTTTGAAGATTGGATATATCAAACCTTTGGGGCCGGAATTGCCAAACACTTCATGATCCCTTATAATCAAAAACTCTGGCGGACTCCCTTGAAAGAAATAACTGCAGATTGGGTTTCCTGGTCCGTACCTCGACCCACTTTAGATGAAATTCTAAACGGAGCCCTGGGGATTAAAAATCGCGCTTTTGGTTATAATCCTTCGTTCCTTTATCCCAAGCAAGGGGGAATTTGTCAGTTACCCCAATCTTTTGCCAAGTATATTCAAAATCTGCATCTAAAAAAGAAAGTTGTAGAGATTTCCCTGCAACAGCGGACGGTTTGCTTTGACGATAATACCGTTTATTCCTACGATGCCCTGGTCTCTACCATGCCTCTGCCCTCTCTCCTCCGCATTATCCGGGATTTACCTGAAGAAATTCGAAAGGCGGGTAAAACCCTTCGATATTTGTCGGTTTATGACGTCAATTTAGGCGTTAAACGCCCTGGAATTTCCGATAAACACTGGATCTATTTTCCCGAACCTCAGTTTCCTTTTTATCGCGTTGGATTCCCCATGAATTATGCCCCCAATACGGTTCCTAAAGGATGTAGTTCTATATATGTTGAAGTTTCACACCTACCGGAAGAGAATATACCGGCATCCCGATTGATGGAAGACGTTATGGCCGGGCTCATTCAATGCGGAATTCTAAGGGATGATGATGAGATTTTAGCATCTAATATCGTGGATATCCCCTGTGCCTATGTCATCCACGATAGAAATCGGCAAGAAGCCTTGAAACTTATCCATCCTTATCTGGAAAGCCAAAATATCTACGCCATCGGACGCTATGGCCGATGGGAGTATTCTTCCATGGAGCAGGCTATTTTAAGTGGTCGCGATATGGCTCTTAGATTACAAAGACTTTAACTATAACGCCTAAAGGCTAATCTCGACTGAGGTTGCAAAAACTATCGATAGCCCTTGACAAAAGGGCTTTTTTCATTTAAGCTGATCTCATCATAAGGTTGAACTTTAAATGGATGAAAGGGTACCTCAAAGAGAAAAGGATTTGTTTATGTTATTTTTGTTCCTACTGATAGGTTTATGGCTTCTTGTTAATCCTGCCCTGCAGGCCCAGAACGTTTCGGTTGACGAAATTATCCAACAACTTCAAACCCGATATAACACCACCCAAGATCTCCAGGCTCATTTTAGTCAGGTAGCGGCCTTAAAATCCCTGGGAGGTAAACAAAAACAAAAGTCTGAAGGAGTTGTCTATTTCAAAAAACCGGGAAAGATGCGTTGGGAATATTTACCCCCCAATGAGCAACTTTTAGTCAGTGATGGAGAAACCCTCTGGCTCTACCTTCCCGGTGATGAACAGGTTATTGTCGAGAAGGTACAAACCGTTTATAGCTCACGAATTCCTATTAATTTTTTGGCCGGAGGAGGAAAGCTAAAAGAAGATTTTCATATCCAACTGGTTCCAGATACAGAAGGGTATCCCCCAAATACTTACCATCTTGAACTGGTTCCTAAAACGGCTCAACCCGATTTTTCAAAACTCATTCTCTCTGTAGACCCCTCTACCTATCTGGTTGTTCACACGTCGGTATACGATCTTTACGGAAATATAACCGACGTTTACTTTACCGATATTCAAACCAATGTCAATTTACCCGAGGATAAATTTCATTTTCAAATTCCCAAAGGGGTGGAGGTTATTCAGCAGAAATAATCTGGTTTCCAGGAAGGATTTAAAAATTATGGGTAAAAAAATTTTAATCATCGACGATGATAAAGATATGATCAACTTGTTGCGATTAAGATTAGAACAAAAAGGTTATGAGGTTATTTCTGCAAGGGATGGAATAAGTGGGTATGAGTTGATAGAGAAGGAAAATCCCGATCTTATTATCAGTGATTTATTAATCCCTCGACTTCACGGATTTGAATTATGTAAAAAAGTCAAGGAAAATGTCAAACTCCAGCATATTCCTATTATTTTAATGACGGCGGTTTATAAGAAAACTTTTTACAAAGTAGAGGGGAAAAAGTATGGAGCCGATGATTATATTCAAAAGCCCTTTGAATTTCCAGATCTCTTATCTAAGATAGAAAGGTTAATTCCACCTTTGCCCTCGGATTAAAGTTAATTTTTCTGAATGTAGCTCAATACCCGCTGAACGTAATCGGAATCTGGATTATAATGCCAGAGGGCCTTTTCTAGATTTTCCTGACCTCCTTTATTTAAAAGGTAATTAGCTGCGGTCAGGATCGCATCTTCGGGGGTAAAGGGATCTTTCCGACCGTCTCCATTTCCATCAATCCCATAGCGAATCCAGGTTTCCGGCATAATCTGGAAAGGGCCTAAAGCGCCGGATTTGGAGCCGTAGATTTCATAGGGATCCCAGTTTAACTGTTGACAGATTTCCAGAAAGTAAACTTTTTGATCTTCCGATAAAACCCTCATAACCGGATAACTTCCCAGGTTCTTCCCCACACTACTTTCCTCGGCATGGAGTCCCCAGAATACCTGCCAGGGGAGTCCGGAGACACGTTCTGCCCATCTATAAAGTTTATAGAGCTCTCTGTCTCCTTGATAATAGGGGTTTCCGAACAGGGTATCAAAGATAGTTTCCAAAACTGAGACAAAAAATTTAAGGATCTCCCATAAAAGCCGAAAAGTCTCTAGAATCAGGTCCAGGAAGAAGGAAAAAATATCATAGCCTCCACTCTCTTCGGCACGGATAGAAACCGGTCCCAGATAATTATCTATTTCCATCAGCACAACAAGTGAGATAATACAAACTACAATCATGAGAATTTTAGGACCTGCGTCGGGTCTTAGCATGATCTTTTATTCTTAGTCCGCCGTTCGTTGTCCGGGACGCTGGCTCCTCAACCTGCCCTTATCCTGTAAGAAGACTATAAATCCTCTTACTCACAATGGGAAACGAACGACGGACAATAAATCATTCTTATGAGCGTCGGCCTGCAATGGAATAAATCGTTACAGATCGTCGGCTATCTGCCTTGACTCTTACTCGACTCACAGCCGTTACATTGCCGGGCAGGGCAAACCGCTGGGTGTTAATTCCCTGACCCAGGAAAATTTCCCTTCCACGGGTATCCGTGATCCAGACCTGATAAGAGCCATCGGCGTCGATGAGTAGATCATCTTCTCCCCAAACGTTGGTGATCGGTCGATTCCAACTCACTTCTATTTCTCCATTGGGGGGCATCCGATACCCGTTTCCTCTACCGCGGAGAATACTTCGGGCAGCTATAACCTCATTGGTATCTATTCTATCTGACCACAATCCTACGAGTTCATCAGGATAATAGTCAAAAACATTACTTCCTCCCCCTCCTCCCCCACCCTCTCCCGGGTGGAGAGCCTGAACCCCGTCGATTTCCGTTTCTCCGGCATGTCGATTCATGAGTAAAACCAATTGAGCAGAGCGAACCGAAGGAGGAAACTCAAAACTGGCCGTTCCGATGATCCCCTGGCCCACTAAAACCCATTCGGGAGCGCCGTAGTTAGCTACATACACATCATAGGGGCCGGAATACCTTCTGGATTCTGAAGTATAGACGGTCAAATCGGGACCCGGTCCATTGACGGCTTCTTCACCGGGTGCAAACTCATAAATAATTCGGGCATCCAGACCTTGCATAACGGCAACCCGCCCATCTCCGGCCCGAGTCCCATCCATGGGATCAAGAACATTTCTCGTATACTCTGGCAAATAAGAATCTGCCCAACCCGCACCCCTTGGAAGGGCCCTTAATTTGGGTCGTTCAATAGCCTGTAAACTCTGTTTCGGAAGTTCTTTCCTCTTGGGAATTTCCGGTAAGTTTCCGGGCCCTTCTGCTCCATACGAGAGGCTTCCTATAGAGAGAATCACCGTACTCAATAAAATCCCTATAACAGCTCTTTTCATAACACGTCACTTCATGCAGGACTCATGGTTCAGAACCCTTAAACTCTGAACTAGGAATCCGACATCATGGATGATCGATCCGTTCCTAGATTTTCATAACGAACCCCTCGCACTTTAGAGGCAAGGAGGATTAAAGACAATCTTCTTTTTTATATTTTATAACAGCTTTTTGGATTACGGGAAGTAACCCCTCTGTGAGGTCATACTTTTCCATTTCTGCCAGAGAGACCCATCTGGCATCGAGAATATCTGAAGCCGGTTTGAGAACTCCCTGTTTATATTTAGCTACATAGTCTATAATGATGTAGTGGTATTGAACCCGACCCCTTTCGTCTTGAATGACGCGACTCACTACTTCCACAACGTCTCCTATTTCCACAGAAATACCACATTCTTCCAGGATCTCTCTTTTTAAAGCTTCCACCGGACTTTCTCCCAGCTCTACGACTCCCCCGGGTAAGGTCCATTTTCCGATATTCGGCTTTCTTCCTCTTTGGACCAGCAAAACGTTCCCTCTGTGGAAAGTAACGGCACCCACAGCCGGAACTGGAAGACGAGGATATACACGATAGTCGGACACCTCATATGGGAACACGGAAACCCAATATTCTACGATCCAGGAAGGTGGAGTACAATACTCCAGGGCGTGAAACTCCACAGGATCCAAAGTTATTCCCTGGGATCTCTTCGTCCCAGAATATAGTACCCTGGATCGCAGGAAACCGCGTCTCTGCGTTCTTTATATCAATTTCAATGGAGCTTCCAGGATATCGATAATTTCTTGGGTAAATCGGGCGACCGGAGCGCCACTGACCGCTCTATGATTATAAACCACACATAGCTTCATGATCGATCGGATATAAATTCCACCGTTCCTTACTACGGGCATTTCTGTAATTTTCCCCACCCCCAGGATAACATTTTGAGGATAATTGATGATAGGGGTAAAGATTTCTACACCCAGTCCCCCTAGATTCGTAATGGTAAAGGTTCCTCCAAGGAGTTCATCGGGGGTTAATTTACCTGTTCTGGCTTTTTCCGATAAATCCTTTGTTTCCCGGGCTATTTCAAAGAGAGTTTTTCGATCGGCATTTCGAATAACCGGCACGATAAGCCCATCTTCTAAAGCAACGGCCATACCGATGTTAATATTCTTAAAAATCCGAATTTCCCCTTCTGCTATAGTAGAATTCATGATGGGATATTTAAGAAGGGCCAGGGCCGTAGCCTTAATAATCATATCGTTATAAGTAACCCGCACACCATGTTCTTTTTCCCACTCGGCCAGCTTCTGTTCCCGAAGTTTTACGGCTTCTGTCATATCCGCTTCCATGATCTGAGTAACCCGAGGGGAGTTTGCCCAACTCTCGGCCATACGCTCGGCAATGACCTTTCTCATTCCTTTGAGGGGTATGACTTCCCCATACTCGAGGGGGCCTGGAGGTTGTTTTTGTTTACTCTCTGCGGCCCTTAGAATATCCTCTCGAACAATTCGACCACCCGGACCCGTTCCGACTACCGTACTCAGATCCACCCCCAACTCTTTCGCCAAGTTTCTGGCAGCCGGAGAAATCCTCTGCCTTTCTTCAGGTTCTACCTTTTTAGGAGCCACTTCCGGTTTTATTTCTTCGACCGCTTTAGTTTCGGCGGCTTTGACTGTCTCTGCCATAAGCTGAGTAGGAGCAAAGGCGGCTTCATCCAGAACCTCATTTTCTGCCGTAATGACCGCAATGGTTTTCCCTACCGGAACCACGGATCCCTCCGGAGCGAGAATTTTTCTAACAATACCAGGTTCCGGCGCCGTGACCTCATATTCAACCTTTTCTGACTCGATTTGTGCCAGTGGCGATTCTTTCTCAACTCTATCCCCTTCTTTGACCAGCCAGGAAACAATGGTACCCTCCTGCATCGCCATACCCAGTTTCGGCATAATTACCGTAACTGCCATGTATCTACCTCCTTAACTTGACTATTTTATAAGGATTCAATCCTTTCTCCAATTTCTGTAAAATTTTCAACCGGTTAGCCTTATACTTAGAACTCTATATGCAGAGATCTACTTATAGATATCCATAAATATTCTCGGAGTCAACATTTTTATAATTTAATTTAAGAAAAATCAGGTAAAATCTTCTTAAAGGAGGGGAAGATTTCTAAAAAACTGACTTTTCATTTTTCCTCCCGGCCCAAAAACCACTTGACAATGAAGCCTTTTATGGGTGATTATTTTATAGTTTTAGGAATGGATCGATGAGAATTAAAATTCATTCGTTTTGTAAATCTCTGTTCTAAAACTTTATAGGAGGCCCTCGTGGTTAACGAAACTCTCGCAACGCTGATTCGGTTACAGGCTCTGGATTCAACACTGTCTAAATTAGAGAAGGAAATAGCTGAGGTTCCCAAACAAATAGAAGCACTCCGCCGGCAGGCCGAACAGTCAACCCAGCGGGTTGCAAAAGTCCAGGCTGAGGTTCAACAGATGGAAAAGGAGCGTAGGAACTTAGAACTGGAACTGGAAGGGAATGAAACTCAAATCAGTAAATACCGTAATCAATTGTTACAGGTAAAGACCAATAAAGAATACTCTGCGCTGCAACTGGAGATAGACACCCTTAAAAGCAAAAATGCTATGATTGAAGAGCGTATTTTATACCTCCTGGATGAAATTGAGATGAGAAAAAAAGAAGTAGCTAGAGTGAGTAAAGAGGTTGCGGCGGAGCAGGAAAAGATAAAAAAATTTACCCAGGATAAAGAGGCCGATAAAGCTCGACTTGAAGAAGAACTGATACGGATACAAAAGGAAAAGCAAACTTTACTCGAAGCCCTTTCAGATAAAAGCCTGGTTCAAGAATATACCCGGCTCTTGAGAGTGCGTGGCGGAATTGCAGTTGCTGCCGTAGAAAACGGAATTTGTACAGGATGTCATGTCTCTTTAACTCCTCAGATGTTTGCAGAAGTAAAAACACGGGAAAAACTTCTTCGTTGTCCAACCTGCTTGAGATTTTTATATAGCGCAAAGTGAGAAGCACACAGCGATTTTTAAGAGGGATCGTGGGTGCTTCCCGTATAAGTTCTGGCCTGTTAAATACTCAAAGAGCAACGTATTCAGCTATTCTACTCGATTCCCGTTTGCCGGCTTATAAACTCACGCAAGTTTATCCAGTTCGATCTTTCCACGGATGACCCTTATTTAAACAAGCCTGCTATTTAAACCCGATATATGATAATAAGCAAGCTGATCCGTTAGTCAATCCAGCGATCGATCGGAGGAATATCTATGACGAATCTATTTTTGGAACGTTTAAATGATGAAGTTCTTCTTTGTGACGGTGCCATGGGAACGATGCTTTATGCTAAGGGGATCTATATTAATCGGTGTTTTGATGAACTTAATTTATCCATGCCGGAATTGGTTCGAGAGGTTCATCGAGAGTATGTGGCTTGCGGGGTAGATATACTGGAAACCAATACCTTTGGTGCCAATCGATTTAAGCTTCATAGCCATCATTATGGAGATAAGGTTCGGGATATCAACATCCAGGCTGTGCGTATTGCACGGGAAGTTGCCGGAAAGGGTATTTTCATTGCGGGTGCCATAGGACCTCTTGGAAAACCCGTAGAACCCTTAGGAAAAATAACCCAGGCCGAAGCACGAGAAGCTTTTAAAGAACAGGCGGAAGCTTTGTTGGAAGGAGGCGTGGATCTCTTTATTCTGGAAACTTTTTCCAGCTTACATGAGATTCGCCTGGCCCTTGAAGTGGTTCGGCAACTTTGTGATCTACCGGTAGTGGCCCAAATGACCTTTGGCGATGACGGAAATACCCTTTTGGGTGATCGACCTTCAAAAGTCGTTAAGTCTTTGGAAGAGTGGGGAGCCGACGTGGTGGGAGGGAATTGTAGTGTAGGACCCCAGGTTATGTTAGAAGCCATGATGGAGATGGCAAAGGTCAGTACCATGAAACTGTCTGCTCAACCCAATGCAGGAGTTCCCCAACTCATTGACGGTCGTTTTATCTATCTGTGTTCTCCGGAGTATATGTCGACCTATGCCAAACGGTTTATTCGAACTGGGGTTAAAATCTTAGGTGGATGTTGTGGTACAACACCTGCCCATATTAAAGCTATCGGAACCGCTGTAAAGGCCTTAAAGCCTCATAAGGTTCAAGTTACCGTACAGATTCCGGAATCTTCAAAAAAATCGGTTGTCCCGGTCCAGGTAGCCCAGAAATCTCAACTGGCTAAAAAGCTCTCGGAAGGTAAATTTGTGATTAGCGTAGAAGTCAGCCCACCGAAAGGAGTAGATCCTTCTAAGATTCTCCAATGGGCTCAAATTTTTAAAGAAAATGCCATCGACGCCATCAATGTTCCAGACGGAGCCCGAGCCAGTGCCCGAATGAGTCCCCTGGCTTTAACCTATTTGATTGAATCCAAAGTAGGTATTGAGACCATTCTCCATTATTGCTGTCGTGATCGAAACTTATTAGGAATGCAATCTGATCTGCTGGGTGCCTATGCTTTGGGATTAAGGAATATTCTGGCTATTACCGGAGATCCTCCCAAGTTGGGAGACTATCCCAACGCCACGGCCGTGTTTGATGTAGATGCCATTGGACTGGTACGGATTATCAGTCATCTGAATCGAGGGGAAGATTTGGTGGGAAATTCCATCGGAGCGCCCACTTCTTTCCATATTGGAGTGGGAGCCAATCCGGGAGCTATTAATATTGATGAGGAAATCCACCGGTTTGAACTTAAGGTCGAGAGTGGCGCAGAGTATGTTTTAACCCAACCGGTTTACGATGTACGCTTACTGGAGAATTTTCTTAAACGGACTTCCCATGTAAAAATTCCTATGCTGGTAGGGATTCTTCCTTTACGGAGTTATAAGAATGCCGAATTTCTCCACAATGAGGTTCCCGGCATGCAAATCCCTGATGCAATACGTGAACGGATGCGACAGGCGCCGCCCGGTGAAGCAGCCGCTGAAGAAGGAATTCGAATTGCCCAGGAAGCTTTGAAAGAAGCCAAAGATATGGTTCAGGGGGTTTATATTATGCCCCCCCTTGGAAAATACGAGGCGGCCCTTCGAGTTATTGAGATCTTGAGATAAGTTTCATAGGATCCCCGAAGGACTCCGAAGAGCAAAAAACAGGCTATTTAAAACTTCGGGACCCTTCGTGGATAATGTATTTTTAATGAAAGCAGCCCTTTTGTATGGCCCCAATGATGTACGGTTAGAAGAGGTCGAGGTCCCTGAGGTAGGACCCTATGAAGTTCTGGTTAAGGTAGGTGTAGCACTAACCTGCGGCACAGACTTAAAGACTTATCATCGCGGCTATCACGTGATGATCAAGCAACTTCCAAGCCCTTTCGGTCATGAATTTGCCGGTGTGATTGCCAAGGTAGGTAAAAAGGTTAAAAATTTCCATGTGGGTATGCGGGTGGTAGCGGCTAATTCGGCTCCTTGTAACAGTTGCTTTTATTGCCGGGTCGGACAACCCAGTCTTTGTGAAAATCTAGAGTTTCTGAACGGGGCTTATGCGGAATATATTAAGGTTCCTGAATCCATCGTAAGACAAAACCTTCTCCAGATACCGCCCCATGTATCTTTCCGCCAAGCCGCCATCTGTGAACCTTTAGCTTGTGTGATCCATGGAATTGAGGAATCTAACGTCAAAATGGGGGATACAGTAGCTGTTATTGGAGCAGGACCTATCGGCCTTATGCTGGTTCGCCTGGCTAAACTCAAAGGAGCCCGGGTTATCGTCGTTGCCAGAAATAATTTTAAACTGGAAAAGGCTAAGCAACTGGGTGCCGATGAAGTCATCAGCATCTATGAGGATTTCAATCCGGAAAAAACCATCAAGGAGATAACCGAGGGTCGGGGAGTAGATGTAGCCATCGAAGCAGTGGGATTACCGGAGATCTGGGAGCGAACCATCGATATTACCCGTAAAGGGGGTACCGTTAACTTCTTCGGAGGTTGTGAAAAAGGCACCTCTGTACGGATAGATACGGAAAAACTCCACTATCATGAAAGAAAAATCATTGGGGTTTTTCATCATACCCCCCGATATATTGCAACAGCCTTAAATCTCATTGCCCGAGATCCCTTAAGTTTTGATAGTTTGATTACCCATGAATTTCCCCTGGAGGATCTGGATAAAGCCTTCAAAGTCATTGATGATCGGCAAGCCTTGAAGATAGCCATCATACCTTAAAAGGAAAATTTTTAGAAACGTGCAACTTGCAACTCTCCCCGGCGTCTACTTAAATAGAAGTTCTGAGAAGAGATGAAATGGTATACGGCACAACTGTTGCGGCGGATCTAGTTTAGAATAGACCCTTTGGATCCTCAACATAGGCCCTTCAGAGAGTCTACCCGAGAAAGCTTATTTTGATAGACTGTAAACTTAGTCACCGGACTTCTCGGGTCTCCCTGTAAAGGGTGAGCTCTATAGATATAAATTTACAAGTACGGCAAGGTAGATCTTGCCGTACCAGAAGGAGTTCAAAATCATGCAAGTTGCTCGATCCTATGTCTTCTCAAAGTACCTGGTCACTTTTTTGGTATCGGTACTTGTAAGTCTCCTCGTTGGAGGTTGTGTAGGGATTCAGCCGGGGGGCGGCTTTAATTTGGTTTCCGTGCAGCAGGAGTGGAGATTGGGAAATAGACTCGCTCAAGATATAGATCGAAAAGCCAACCTGGTTACCAATCCTTCCAGTGTAGCTTATATCAATCAACTGGGACAACGCCTGGTTCAGCAAACAGAATTCCGAAATCTTCCCTGGGAGTTTCATATTATTCGAGGCAGAGAAATTAATGCTTTTAATATTCCCGGTGGGCATGTTTATGTCTATACGGGACTTATCCAGAAAACCAGTACAGAATCTGAACTCGCCGGAGTCCTGGCCCATGAAATCGCCCATGGGGTCGAAAGGCATGCCACACAGGCCCTGTCCACCCAATACGGGCTCGGTATCATCACCTCTCTCTTACTGGGACAAAACCCCTCGGTCTATGAACAGCTTCTGGCCCAAATTCTCGGTGCAGGATACCTGGCAAGCTATAGTCGAAATGCAGAAAGACAGGCAGATCAGCTAGGCGCTCGATATATGTACCAGGCCGGCTTTGATCCTAATGGAATGGTTATCTTCTTTCAAAAGCTTTTGGAAGAAGAAAGAGAGCGACCCGGTTTGATCGAAAAATTCTTTTCCACCCATCCTTTGACAGAGGAACGGATCCGAAATGTTAGCTACGAAATTAGCCGATTTCCTCCAAGACCGGACTTGATTACCGATGAACCTCAATTTCACAATTTTAAGAATAGTCTGGTGAGAGGAGATATCTATGAACGGGATTGGAGACGGGTGCGGATACCCCGAAGGTATCGCTACTAATACGGGCGGTGCCTGTGTCGCCCCTTCCTTGACCTTACTAAAAGAGGAGGAATTATGCCTTTTCTAAAATATCTTGTAATTTTTTTTGTGCTGATTGGCGTGTTGCTTGGCGTTTCCACAGATGTTCAATCGGGGAGAGGTCTTAATGCAGTTTCTATCCAGCAGGAATGGAGATTTGGTGATCGACTGGCCCAGGGTATATCCCGAAAAGTAAATATTGTTACAGATCCTTTCAGTGTAGCCTATATCAATCAACTCGGCCAGCGAATTGTTCAGCAAACAGAGCTTCGAAATCTTCCCTGGCAGTTTCAGATCATTCGGGATAATGATATCAATGCCTTTAATATTCCCGGGGGCCATGTCTATATCTATACAGGCCTGGTTCAAGAGACCGATACTGAGTCTGAGTTGGTTGGAGTTATGGCCCATGAGATCGCGCACGGAGTTAAAAGGCATGCTACAGAAGCTTTGATTCGACAATATCAACTTCGCACCCTTGGTTCCATCCTCCTAGGACGAAACCCTCCGGCCTATGAAAGACTTTTAGCCCAGATTGTTGGGGCAGGATATCTGGCGAAGCATAGTCGGGATGATGAACGGGAAGCAGACCGGCTGGGGGCTTATTACATGTATCAGGCTGGATTCGATCCCAATGGAATGGTTATCTTCTTTCAAAAGATCCTGGCAGAGGAAAATCGACAACCGGGCCGATTGGCCAGGTTGTTTTCCTCCCACCCGCTAACCCAGGAACGTATTCGAAATGTAAGTTATGAGATCAGCCGATTTCCTCCTAAACCGGGTTTGATCACCGATGAACCCCAGTTCCATACCTTTAAAAACAATCTCCTGGGGAGAGGTGCAACCTATGGAAGATGGGGTATAGGACCCGGACCAGGAAGGAGCCGGTACTAAATCAACGGTCCCAAATACGTAGGGGGTTTCTACTTTCGTTTTCATGGGAACAGGGAGGGTTTCAAACCTACTCCTATCGGACCCGTTCCGAAATTTGTTACAGTCGGGTTAATTTCCCAGTTCCCCCAACAAGGTCCTTAGATCAAGTCTTTGACTCCGTTTTAAGTTCAAGGGGGGGGGCAGAAAAGATTACTTCCCTGAACCCGATACGGGGATATCTCCGGGAATACCCCACGGAACTAAACTGAAGCTTCCTGTTGATAAAAGAACATACCAATTTCCTTCACTGGGTCGCCAGACGGCTATATCTGCAATTCCATCCCCATCATAATCCCCGGGCGTTGGAATATCTCCGGAAATACCCCACGGAATCAAACTGAAGGCACCGGTCGGGAAAGTAATCCACCAATTTCCTTCACTGGGTCGCCAGATGGCAGGATCGGTTATCCCATCCCCATCATAATCTCCAGGAACCGGAATATCTCCGGGTAAACCCCAGGGTACCAGACCGACTCCACCTGTAGATAGAAAAAGAATATACCAATTTCCTTCACTGGGTCGCCAGATGGCTACATCGGCAACCTTATCCCCATCATAATCCCCGGGAACCGGAATATCTCCAGGTAAACCCCAGGGGATTAGAAAGACACTCCCCGTCGATGAAAGGATATACCAATTTCCTTCACTGGGTCGCCATACCCCCACATCGGTAAGCAAATCCCCATCATAGTCCGCCGGAACCGGAATATCTCCCGGTAGGCCCCAGGCTAATAGATTGATAAAGCCATTACTCGAGAAAAGGATCCACCAGGTCCCATCACCAGGCCGCCATATAGCTTTATCGGCAACTCCATCCCCATCGTAATCACCCGGTACCGGGATGTC
This sequence comes from bacterium, assembly GCA_030550175.1. Classification (GTDB taxonomy): domain Bacteria; phylum Moduliflexota; class Moduliflexia; order Moduliflexales; family JAUQPW01; genus JAUQPW01. The sequence continues at coordinate 10,560 of JAUQPW010000091.1, read as the reverse complement.
TCCTTCCACTCCCCAGGTTTGAATTCCGGGATTCCCCTGGAAGCCTAAAGTATACCAGTTTCCTTCGGTAGGTCGCCAGACAGCAAAATCTGTCGTACGGTCCCCGTCATAGTCGTCGGAATCTATCACGAGGTGGATCGGAAAACCCGGGGTTGGAGTGGGTGTTGGCGTAGGGATGAAGGAACTTAATCGGGAGGTAAAGATATCGAAGTTACCAGTACTTGTCAGGGTCGTCGTATCGAAGGTCGCCGTACCCTGAAATTGGCCGGTCAGGAAGATATCACCCGATCCCAGAGCGACAAGACCGTTTCCTACATCATCGCCGCTTCCACCGGCCTGCTTAACCCATAACAGGTTACCCGAGGTATCATACTTGGCGGTAAAAATATCATCTCCTCTAGCACTTGTTAAGGAAGTTGTATTGAAGGTTGAGGTTCCTCTAAATGAACCGGTCACCACACTGTTACCCGCCCCATCGGAAGCAATGGAAGTTCCAACATCCAGGCTTGTTCCACCGGCCTGTCTCACCCACAACAGATTACCGGAAATGTCATACTTGGCAATGAAGATATCCAGGTCCGCCGTTCCACCTGCCGCCGTCAATCTAACCGTATCAAAAGTTGCAGTACCCTGGAATTGTCCGGTAAGGATGCTATTCCCCCCTCCATCTACTGTAATACCGTTTCCCGAATCGTTGGGACCCGATCCGCCGGCTCGTTTAGCCCATATCACATTACCCGAAGCATCATATTTAGCGATAAAGATATCAAAGTCGTTCACCCCACCAGCAGCCGTAAGCGTGAGATTACCAAAGGTCGCTGTACCTTGAAACTGTCCAGTAAGGATACTGTTACCCGATCCATCTATCACAGTACTATTCCCCACATCGAAGCCTACTCCACCGGCCCGTCTGGCCCATATTACATTACCCGCGGCATCATACTTGGCGATAAAAATATCGCTTCCTCCAGTGCTGACCAGATTGATGGTCCCAAAGGTCGCCGTACCTTGAAAAAATCCTGTAATGATACTGTTACCCAATCCATCTACCGCCACGCCGAGTCCAACATCCCCACTGGTTCCGCCTGCCCGTCTGACCCACAGCAGATTACCGGAAGCATCATACTTAGCAATGAAAATATCTTCAAGACCGGCACTGGTTACCGAGACGGTGTCAAACCTGGCCGTACCTCTAAACAAACCAGTAACAGTAATATTTCCTGATCCATCTAACCTAACACCGAATCCTTCATCGATATCTACACCCCCCGCTTGCCTGACCCACAGCAGATTACCGAAAGCATCGTACTTGACAATGAAGATATCGGAGTCTGAAGTCCCCCCTGTACTGGTCAGGGTGATTGTACCAAAGGTCGCGGTACCTTTGAACGAGCCCGTAACAATACTGTTACCCAACCCATCGGTCGTGATAGCATTTCCAAAATCACTACTCGTTCCACCGGCCTTCACAGACCAAATAAAGTTGGGAATTTGAGCATTTACCGAACTGGTCGTAAAAATCAGGATCTTTAGAAGTATAAAGAATCCCAGAACAATTACCCTCTTAACTCTAAGTTGCCCATCCCCAGAGATCATAATTTCTGACACCCATTCTGATGGAATATGTCGCATAAACCTTATAGGGCGACCGACCGGTCACCCCTATATTGAATACAACATTCTCTATCAGATTTGATATAATAGGCAGGCCGATAACCTCTATGGAATCACTCTTCCCCATTTCCGTTCTCCGGCGCCATTTTAAAATCCGCTTCGCAGATTTCGATGATCCCCTCTGCCATTCTTCTAATGCTCATTTTATAAAGCGCGCGTTCTTCCTCTGTTAAATCTTCGTTTTCAATAAGTTCCTTGGCAGCCTGCACAATAGAAATCAGGCAGTTATTAATTCTCTGCATTCGATAATCATTTTCCATATCATGGCTAAAATACTATACAAAATTAAAAACATCGATAGCTATCTTTATTACCATAATCCCATTCTCTTTGAGCATCCAGGAAACTGAGTCTTCCAGAACTTTTTTCTATGTCCATTTCGCTTAATCATTTCCCGGGCCGTCTTTATTTGCAAATCGGGATCATGTATACGGGCCATCACCTCACTGAGTTTAACGGTTTTGGGTAAAAAACCATATCGAACTGCGAACTTATGAAGGGTTCTCGGTTTGAATTGTAGAACCCCTCGGTTTGCGGCGCCATTTCTATCTAAACCTATAGCCCTTGGATTACCGCCACTCTCACATTTTATGAGTTGCGAAAGGATCTTCTCGATAAGAGCCTCTCGTTCTTCGGGAGTAAGATCCGAAAGATTTTTAGTCTTATCCAAAAGCGGTTTTGGATGAGGGGAAGCTTCTCCTTGTAAAAAGGTTAAATTCAGTACTGCACTTACTACAACTACGGCAAAAAGCAAAAATTGATTTGGATTTGTCATAGTAGGTAGTTGGCTGTACGACGTTTTTAAGTTTTTTGATTGGATTTAGTCCCATAGCTACTCTATCCAGATTTAAAACCACAACTAACCTGTTGACCTGAAAGGCCCTTTCCACACAAGAACAGAAGGCTATAAGAGGAAACTTTAGCTGTCAAGAATTATTCAAGATTTTTTTCTTGAACCTTAAAAATATTCTTGTTATAAAGAGGTTCGGCTTGGTTAAACTTGTCAGTGCCACCGGGTCACCTGGGTTCAAGAGATCCTCCCAGGGGTAAGGTGGTAGGATTCTCGGGTATCCGGGTGCCTGGGTGGCTAAAAAATTAAAGGAGGGGTTATGTGTCTATGTGGTGATCCCCGTTTCAAAATCACAAGGCGGGACTTCCTCAAGAAATCTTCGGCGATAGCCGCCGGCCTGGCCGCTCTGGGAGAAGCTTTTTTAGAATATTCCAGTCCTGGGGGTATTGCAGAAGCTCAAATGGATAGACAGAAAGAAGGGCCCAAAGTCCAAACCGTTCTAGGTCCCATCTCTCCCGATGAATTGGGTGTTACATTCATGCATGAACATGGGCCAGTTATTGACTGGTCAGGACTTTATGATCAACCTATGGCTCCTATCCAGGGAGAGTTTCGCCAGAAAGTTATCCAGCAGGCTGTAAAATCCCTGGAGGAATTTCACAGTCAACTCGGAAGCTGGGCCAAAACAGGGACCATTGTAGAGGTTACCCCGATCCGGGTGGGTCGTTACCCCGATCTCATTGTCGAAATGGCAAAAAAGAGTGATATTCATGTAGTCGGCTGTACAGGATTTTGGGGAGAGGCTTTAGCGCCTATGCATCCCTGGGCCATTTCCATGCTCATGGAGAAAGATGGGATCGACAAAGTCGCTAAACTCTACGTTAAAGAAATCACAGAAGGCATGGAAGATCCATACGGTAAACCGGGAGAGTCCTTTACCAACATTAAAGCCGGTATCATCAAAATTGCTACCAGCAAATACTTAACGGCTTTGGAACGTCGGGCTAACACAGCTGCCGGTCTGGCTTCCATTCAAACCGGATGCCCTATTACTATCCATACCACCAACGGAGGGGGTCTGGAACTGGCTCAAATGCTTATATCGCTGAAGGTGAACCCTAAGAAAATTATTGTGGGCCATCAAGGTTATATGGATGATCGAGAAAATGTAAAAGCTACAGATTATCATAAAAAGTTGGCAGAACTCGGGGTTTGGGTCCAGTTCGATCGAATTGGATACGATAACTATCCGGTAGATAACCGGGCCGAATTTATAAAGCCCCTGGTAGACGCCGGCTTCGAGGATCAACTTCTCCTGAGCCATGATGCCGTGCCTTACTTTTACAAGACTTTCTGGCAGGAGGAGAAACGAGAATCCGACTGGTGGCTATTCAGAGAACATCCCTGGAGCCTCATCCTTTCCGAGGTTGTCCCGAGACTGAGCAAAGCCGGGATTCCTGAAAGGGCTATTGGTAAAATGTTAATCGAAAACCCGAAGAAAGTCCTGGCTTTCTAATCGGTCGCTAGAGGATACTTTCTTACACCCTGGGCGCCTTCTAAGGGTTCTTTGGGGTTAAAAATCAAACCACGGTGTTCCCAAAGAAGGCGCAAAGAGAAAAGGATATGACTGAAAACCCCCCCAAGTTTCTCTGGAATGAAATGAACCGGTTGGAAATTGAAAGAGCGCAAAAAGCAGGTTATGTGGTCATTATTCCGGTTGGCTCCATTGAACAACACGGACCCCATTTGCCGGTCGATACGGATATTCATAGTTCTTTGGAAATTGCAAAGAGGGCCGCCCTCAAAAGAGGAGATGTCCTGGTTTGTCCGCCGGTCTGGTTTGGGTATTCCCCTCATCATATGGGATTTCATGGCACCCTTACCATTCGACTCGAAACCTTTCTGGATTTACTCAAAGATATCTGTGATAGTCTTTATCACCACGGATTTAAAAAAATACTTATTTTAAATGGACACGGAGGAAATCGGGCCTTAATTAATTTAGTAGTCAACGATTTTATGCGAACCCATCGAACTAAAATATTGGCAGCTTCCTATTGGGACCTTGCAGCCGATGAGATTCGGGCCATCCGAAAAAGTGAGCCGGGTGGAATGGGACATGCCTGTGAGCTGGAAACGTCCGTTCAGCTTTATTTACGTCCAAATCTGGTAGATACCAGCCAGATAAGTAAAGAAACCTGGACCCCCAAATCCCGGTTCGGTATTTCTTATGGAATAAAGGATCTTCTGGATTCGGGGTCAGTGACCATCGGTTTTGATTTTGCAGAATCTACTTCTAAAGGAATTATGGGAGATCCGACCGTTGCCTCGGTGGATACAGGAGAAAAAATTGTAGCGGCTGTGGTCGATCGACTCGTAGATTTATTGGAAGAATATAAACAACTTTAATCCGTTATCCGTTGTCCGTTTCTATTCCTCGATTGACTACGGACAACAGACTGTATAGGAGGTGACCCATGGCCAGTCAGGCAGTTTCTCAGCTTGCTCTAAGTCTAACAGATGCCTATCAAGCTGCGCTCCCTAAGTCTAAAGCACTTTATGGGCAAGCCCAGAAGATTTTTCCAAGTGGGGTAACCCATGATGGGCGATACATGACGCCTTTTCCTATTTATGTTAAGAGAGCTAAAGGGTCCAGAAAATGGGACGAAGACGATAGGGAATACGTCGATTACTGGGTTGGACATGGAGCCCTTATTTTAGGGCACGGTCATCCGGTGGTTCTTAAGGCGGTCCAGGAACAACTGGAGAAAGGAACCCACTATGGGGCCTGCCACGCTCTGGAGGTTGAATGGGGGGCTCAGATTATTAAAATGGTTCCTTCTGCCGAGAGGGTTCGATTTACCAGCTCTGGAACAGAGGCAACCCTTATGGCCATTCGACTGTCCAGGGCTTTTTCAAATAAGACCCGGGTGGTCAAGTTCGAAGGACACTTTCATGGTTGGCATGATAATGTAGCCATAGGCGTTAATCCCCCCTATGAGGTTCCTATCTCTCCAGGACTTTTGGATGATGTCATCGGAAGCGTGATCCTTTGTCCCCCCAATGATACGAAGGCTTTGGAAAAAATCTTAAAGGAACATCATCAGGATATTGCCTGTGTGATCATCGAACCTACTGGTGGATCCTATGGAATGATCCCTACCGATCCTGCCTTTCTCCCGGAGTTGAGACGGCTAACGGCTCAATACGGGGTCATCTTAATCTTTGACGAGGTTATCACAGGATTTCGAGTTGCTCCTGGCGGTGCCCAGGAATTTTACAAGGTTAAACCGGACTTAACTACAATGGCCAAAATCGTTGCGGGTGGACTTCCCGGCGGAGCCGTTGCCGGACGAAAGGATATCATGGAATATCTTGAGTTCAAAAAAGATGATCCCCACTGGAATCGCCATAAGAAGATGTACCATCCGGGAACCTATAACGCAAATCCCCTTTCGGCCAGTGCAGGTCTGACGACTTTAAGAATCCTTGAATCCGGGGAAGATATCCAAAAGGCCAATGCCATTGCCAAAGCTCTTCGGGATGGCATGAATGAAGTTATCCGAAAGTTGGGGGTGGATTGGTATGTTTACGGAGATTTCTCAGATTTTCACTTTCTGATAGGGATTGATCCAGCTCAGGCCTCGGATCCTAACTTCAAAGTTTATAACCTGGATTACCACCTTCTAAAGGGAAAAGCAAACCCAGACCTCATTTATAAACTCCGACAGGGGATGATCCTTAACGGGGTAGATATCATGCGAGAAGGGGGGATGACCTCCTCAGCCCATACTGAGGAGGATGTGGAAATTACCGTAAAGGCTTTTGAAGCAACCCTCCGGGCCCTTCAGGAAGAAGGAAGCATTTAATATAGTCTCTCCCAAAGGGCACTCAAATCACCGGGGCAGTCCTCCCGGGGCTGCCCTTACCGGCCAGGTTCCATTCCCCCACGAAAAGGTAAAAGATAATTTCAGGAAAATTTTTAATTTTATTTTATTTTTTTTCTTTGCATTCTTTGTGTCTTTGCGGGAAACTCTTCTATCATGGGTAAGTTTAATTTAATCCTCCAGGGCATAGGTTGAAAAAGTGCTAAAAACGGCGGTAAGCAGGATTAAAACTCGATGGTATTATTCCTTTGTATTCTATAAGCTCTCGGAAGGACTCTCCTCGTTGCTCATCCCTTTCTTTGTCAAGGATATTTTAAAGGGCGAACTGGGAACTGTTGGGGTTGTTCTCTCTTTAACCTCTATGGCGGCTGTTCCCGCTTCGATCCTTTGGGGAACGCTTTCCGATAGGCTTCATAAACGAAAAGTTCTTATTATTCTTGGATTTGCAGGTTCTGGAGTTTCCTTCCTTCTCATGAGCCTGGCCCAAAATACTCTTCAATTCGGTATTCTTTCTTTTTTCTTTGGCCTGTCCTCTGCGGCACTGGCTCCCGTCTCGGCAATCCTGGTAATGGAAACCTCCCGCAGGGAGGACTGGAGCGAATCCTTTGGCATCTTTAATAAAGTGGGCGGATGGGGCTGGGTGGGGGGATTGGTCCTGGGGGTTATTCTCATTCCTCTCCTCAGTCATACCTTTGCCAAAGCTATAAGCATGCGCCTGGCTTTTGTTCTCATGGGGGTTCTCTCTTTGCTTGCAGCCTACTTAGCCAGGGTCTGGATTCCAGAACCTAAATCCCGAGAGGATCGGATGGAATATGTCAAGGTCGTAGGCCGTTACCCCGGCTTTGAAGTCATTGAAAAGGTTATGTATCTACCCCGAAGACTCGTTTTTTTTCTAAACCCCAGCCAGTTGGGAAATCTTGGAGAAACCCTCAGCCGTCCCTTAAAGTGGTACTTTTTAGCCACTTTCCTTATTTTCTCGGGGGTTTTAATGTCCTATACCGTGTTTCCCCTTTACCTCCGGGATCAAATCGGCATTCCGGAGTATGGGGTTTATATCATTAATATCGTCCGAACGAGTTCCTCTTCCTTCTTTTACGCCTATGCAGGGGTATGGATCAAACAAGCGGGACGTGGAAAACTTCAGATTATCGGAACAGCCTGTCGGTCCGCTATCTTTCTGTTCTACGGTCTTCTCGGCTTTATAGAATTGGGATTTCTGAAGATCCCTTTGATTATCCTGGTGGATGCTCTCTCTGGATTTTTCTGGGCTTTGATTGTAGTGTCCGGATCTACCATAGTGGCTTCTTTATCTAAAAAAGGATTAGAGGGAGAAGCTTTAGGCGTTTATAATACGGTTATCGGATTTTCTAAGATCTTTGGCACCCTCGTGAGTGGGTATTTAACTCAATGGCTGGGATTTTTTCCCAATTATGCCATGGCCAGCTTACTCATCACCCTGGGGGCCATTATAACCATTAAAATAAACCTTCAAGGATGATTCATATTCTTTTTTATAGAGTCAGGATCTTCATGCGTGGGCGAATTAAAAATAAGATCATCATAACCTTTCAGTACTTTGTTACTTTAATTCCGACAAGGCGAGTTCTCGTTGGATTCCACCCCCAGGTGGATCTTTTCTATCCAGCCAAATTGAAGTAATAAAGTACGAGGTTACCCACAGTTTTTATGAGGCAATCCCTGGAAATTCTTTTTTTTGTGGTAACAGTGACCATGGTTTTCGTTGTTTTATTGACCCCTAAGACCCTCTCTCCCTTTCAGCAAAACGTTGAGTCGTCCCCGAATTCTGTAAGTTCCCTGGATAAAAATAGAACTCTTTTTATCCAGGGCGTCTCTTATTTTGATCAGGGTGAATATGAAAAAGCCTGGAAGAGTTTTGAAACTTTGAAAGGCCAATATAAAGAACTCGAAGAGTATGTTTTGTTTTACCTGGCTCAAACCCTTTACCGCCTGGAGAAATATGAAGAGGCCCTCTCGATTTATCAATACCTCGGTAGAACCTACCCTGAATTTCCCCTGATCTATGAAGTTCAGCAAGCAGAGGCTGAGATTTTGCTTCATAAGCAAAGGTATGGGGAAGCTGCCCAATTACTTGGGGAACTGATTAAGGCTCCTTCTCCGGTCAATAAAGCAGAGATTTACTACAGGCTGGGCCAATCCTTAGAAGGGATGCAGAGCTGGAAAGAAGCCGTTGAAGCTTATCAACAGCTCATTCTTTATTATCCCAACCATGAATATGCCCGAGAGGCGGAAAGAAAGATGAACGAAATCCTTAAGGAGAAAGGCCTGCCCCAACCTCTTTTGACCGAGCAGATGCTGTATGACGGTGCCAAGGCTGCATTTATGGCCAAAGCTTATCAAAAAGCTATCGATCTATATCGCATCCTTCTAGCCCAATACCCCCGGAGTTCCTTTAGTATACAAGCTTCCTTTGAATTAGCCGAGGCTTATAACAAAGCCGGGAAGAAAGTTGAGAGTATTAACCTCTTAAATAGCCTGATACGGGATTCTAAGGATGAAAATGTCATTGCCCGAGCGCTTTATGAAATGGGGAATTTACACGGTCATAGAGAGGCCCTTTTGAGGATCCTTACAGGATATTCCAAAAGTATGTGGGCAGATAAAGCCCTTTACCTCCTGGGTCAACTCAGTGAAAAGCAAGGGAAACTTCTAGAAGCTGCAACTTGGTATGCCAAAATACGGGAGCAGTATCCCAACAGCCCACTGGCAGAGGATGCCCTCTGGCGTGCAGGATGGGATTACTACCAGCTTAGTCAATATTCCAAGGCAGATAGTTTCTTCTCCACGATTATTCAAACTTTTCAAGATTACAAAGATGAAGCCCTTTACTGGAAAGGACGATCTGCGGAAAAACAGAACAAAAGGGAAGAGGCCCTGGCAAACTACCGGGAGCTCATAGATCATCATGAAGAATCTTATTATGCAGTTCTGGCCGAGATGAGGTTAAAAAAGTTAAAGGCTGAACCGGAGAATCAACAACCGGAAACGAAAAAAGAAAACCAACGGCAAGACACCCATGACGGAGAAGCGTTGGATCTTTTCACAGCAAATAAGTGGCAGACACTTATGAATGCCCTGAAGGGTAAAATAGAAGAAACCACTTATAATCGGACATGGAGTCATCTCCCCAAAGCCCTTGAACTGAGTCAGGTTTACTTAACGCCCTATGCATCCAGGGAAATTCAGTATCTCCTGGAAGGATTTAAACCCCGAACCCCTTCCCAAGAAGGTTTACTTTTTAAATATCTAATGAGCCGGGCCTACTATGAAGTCAAGGACTACCTGGCTTGTATCAAACTGGTTATGCAGATCAAAGAGGATCTCAAGCAACTTCAGATCCAAGACTTTCCGTATAGGCTGGAGAAGTTAAAATATCCTTTAGCGTATGAGAAAGAAATTCAGAAATATTCAGAAAAGTATCGGTTAGATCCTTTCCTGGTAGCAGGTCTGATCAGACAGGAAAGCGGATACAATGTTAAATCCCTTTCTTCTTCCAACGCGATGGGCCTTATGCAAATTATTCCTCCCACCGGGAAGTATATTGCAGAACAGGTCAATTTCAGGGGATTCAGTCCGGACCTTTTATACGAGCCGGAGACCAATATTTCCTTTGGAACCTGGTACTTAGCCTATCTACTGAATCGATTTAATGGAAACCTTTTTAAGGCCGTGGCCGGTTATAATGCAGGACCCGGAGCCATAGAAAGATGGTGGAAGGATTTTGAACACCTGGATTCTGATGAAATTGTAGAGAATATCCCTTTTCGTGAGACGCGAAATTACGTCAAACTGGTTTTAAGGAACTGGAACGTGTATCGAAGGATTTATGGAAGCCCTAAACCCTAAAAATGGGAAATTCTTCTCCCTCTTTCACGATTTCTCTTCCTAAACTTTACAAAAATTCTCAACTTTTTACTTACTTTGGTACCTATTTTGCAGATTTAAGTTTAAAGACTTAGTCGGTAAGAAGAATCCTGATTTTTTACTTGATCTTTTTGAATTGAAAAGATATCTTTCTAAGAGAGGTTTATTCACCAAGAAACCTATTTAACATAACCTTCTTACTTAAAATAGGGTAAAATGGTTTCTTATAACTAACTTGGCGAATAAAGAACTATTATTTATTATATCGAAGGATGAGATGCCGCGTGCATGAGTGTACAGAAGCGT